>JBIKMI010000117.1:0-8160 GCA_044359285.1 Kiritimatiellia bacterium | reverse complement strand
GCGGCTTCATTGAATTTATGACAGCTATACGCAGGCGTCTTGATGCCGAACCGGTCCAGCAGGATACGGGTATGCCGCGTATCCTCAGCGAGAATCCCATTCACCTGTTTCAACGTCTCAATCGCCCGGGCCGATAAATCGTCCAGGTTCCCGATGGGCGTTCCCACCACATAAAGTCCTTGTGCCATGCTCATCATTGTTCCTTGGCATCCCTCGCGAATGCGTTTCACTCTGTTCTTGTCGTTTTCACAGCCCTCATTACAATGTCACCCATTTCTAGGGGATTCAGGGACGAAAGCAATGAGAATCTGCGTAGACATACAATCAGCCGTTTCACAGCGGGCCGGAGTGGGTCGTTACACCCGGAATCTGGTGGAACATCTGGCCCCGCTTATGGCGCCGGCGGATGAGCTGGATTTGTTTTATTTCGACTTCCATCAACGCGGCCTCGATTTCTCCTGCCCGGGGGCTCATCAGACGCCCGTCCGCTGGCTTCCGGGAAAATTCGCCCAGCAAGCCTGGAAGCGGTTTCAATGGCCGCCCTTTGACTGGTTTTCAGGAAAAGCCGATCTCTATCATTTCCCCAACTTCACCATCCCCCCGCTGACACAGGGGAAAAAAGTCGTCTCCATCCATGACATGAGTTTTTTACGATACCCGGAATTTTCGGAGAAAAAGAACCTGGATTATCTTTCAGCCTTTATCCACGACACCGTCCGGCGCGCCGATGCGGTCATCACGATTTCGGAATTCAGTAAAACAGAAACCATTGCGCTCCTGGGTCTGGATCCCGCCCGCATCTTTTCAACCCCGCTGGGGGTCACCACGGGCTGTGTGCGTCCCCCGGACGCCCGCATCGCCCACACCCGGCAGAAACTGAACCTGGCGCGCCCCTACCTCCTGAGCGTGGGCACCCTGGAACCCCGCAAAAACATTCCCTTCCTGATTGAGGTCTTCGAGCAGTTACCGGACTTTGACGGCGACCTGGTCATTGCCGGTATGAAAGGGTGGAAGGTGGAGCCGATCCTGGCACGCATGAGCGCCTCCCCGCGCAGGGAGCGCATCCGTTATCTGGAGTATATCCCCGATGCGGATCTGTTCTCCCTCTATGCCGGCGCCGAGCTATATGTCATTACCTCCCATTACGAGGGGTTCGGACTGCCCCCGCTTGAGGCCATGGCCTGCGGCACCCCGGTGGTCTCCTCCATGGGCGGCTCGCTTCCGGAAATGCTGGAAGGGAACGCCGCCGTACTGATTCCCGGCTTTGACGCCGGCGTCTGGTCCGCCACCCTTATGGCCCTGCTGAATGATCCGCCCCGCCGCCAGACCCTCGCCCAGGCGGCCCCCGCCCACGCCGCCCGTTTCTCCTGGCGGGAGACCGCTCTTAAAACACTGGATGTGTACCGGAAGGTATTAGCATGAAGATTGCCCTCGACGCCCGCTGGATATTCAATGAGATCTCAGGCATTGGCGCCCATACCCGTGAATTGATCCGCCACATCGCCCGCGAAGATCATACCAACTCCTATCTGCTGATCTTTTCCGACCGGGCGCTCGCCGAACGAACCTGGGTGGAGGCCGAACTGGCGGACAAATCGAACTTCCGACCCGACATCGTCCCCTGGAGCGTCTTCTCACCCCACAGTCAACTCATGCTTCCGTCACGGCTCGCCCGCCACGGCATTGAGGTCTATCACTCCCCGAATTACATGATTCCGCTCTCCTGCTTCCCGCGCGGCCGGGTCGGAAAAATCCGCTGCATCGCCACCATTCACGACCTGATTCCCCTGCTCTTCCCCTCGGCCACCCCGAAGGCCTTGAAAACCCGGTTCTTCCCGGTTTACCGGCGCCTGATGCTTGAAATCGGGGCGCGGGCCGACCGGATCATCGCGGTCAGTGAAGCCTCCCGCGCTGACATCGTGGAACACCTCAATATCCCGCGGGAACGGCACGACACGGTCAAGGTCATTTACAATGGCGTCTCCCCTCAGTTCGTCCCTGCCCCCCGCGTGGACCCGCTCCACGACAATCCCGCTCGGCCGCGAACGATCCTGTATGTCGGGCGGAGTGATCCGTATAAAAATCTGACGCTATTGATCGAGGCGTTCGCCCAGGCCCGGGAGACCGCCCCCTTTCCGCTGCAACTGAAAATCCTCGGCCCGCCCGACCCCCGCTACCCGGAGGCCAGCCAGCTGGTCAAGGAACGGGGGCTGGAAGCCGCCGTCCTCTGGGCGGGCTATCAAACCCACTCCGCCCTGGTCAAGGCCTACCAGGATGCGGATCTGGTCGTGCTCCCCTCCCGCTATGAGGGGTTCGGGCTCCCTGTGGTCGAGGCTATGGCCTGCGGTACCCCCATGTTATGCAGCGATATCCCCGTTCTGAAGGAAATCGGGGGCCAGGCCGCCTTCTACACCCCGCTGGGCAGCATTCCCGGACTCGCGGAGGGCATGCTGAAAGTCCTCACCGACGCCCCTCTGCGGCGCCACATGATAGCACGGGGATTCGAGCAGGCGCGCCTCTTCACCTGGACCCAGGCCGCCCGACAAACCATCGCCCTCTACAAAGATCTGGCGACCGCACCATTAGGAGTGTAAAAAACTTTGAACAGAAGCACGCAAAGACCGCGAAGGAGGCGATAAATGCGCCTACGGCGAAAATACCTTGGGCTTGAATTCAAAATGATTATTCCCGTGCTTGCGGCGTATTCGCCGCAAGCACCTTTGCGAGCTTTGCGTGCTTCTGTTCAAACTCTTCGTCTTGGATCGAGTCATACCGAGACAGGAAAATGGCGCTCATGAACTATACCTTCCCCCCTAACTGGAAAACCCTGCGCGTAGTGCTCTGTCACGACTGGCTCACCGGCATGCGCGGCGGTGAGCGGGTGCTCGAAATCCTCTGTGAGGGATTTCCCGAGGCGCCCATCTACACCCTCATCCACCATCCCGGCGCCCTCTCCGACACCATCAATCGCCATCCCATCCATACGTCCTGGCTCCAGTCCATTCCCTCCATCGAAAAACGGTACCGCTACTTCCTGCCGCTCTTCCCCTCTGCCATTGAACAGTTCAAGGTTCCTCCGGCCGACCTGATCATCAGCACCAGCCACTGCGTCGCCAAAGGCCTGCGCTCGGATATCCCCCACCTGTGTTACTGCTTTACTCCCATGCGCTATGCCTGGCTGTTCCATGACGAATATCTCAAAGGGAACCCGCTGAAACGGTTGCTGGCGCGCCCCCTGCTGGCCTGGTTAAGACGCTGGGACCGGATGAGTGCCCCCCGGGTGACCCGCTTTGTGGGGATCAGCCACTACATTGCCGCGCGGATCAACCGCTTCTCTGGCCGTGAGGCGGACGTCCTGCATCCCCCCGTGGACCTCGACCGCTGGACGCCGGACTACCAGCCTGCCGGCGACTTCGACCTGATCGCCTCAGCGCTGGTTCCCTATAAAAAAATCGATCTGGCGGTAACCGCCTATAACCGCACCGGCCGCAAACTGAAAGTGGTAGGAACCGGCACCGAGTTTGAAGCCCTGAAGTCGATGGCGAACTCCAATATCGAGTTTCTGGGCCGGCAGACGGATGCGGAATTGCTGGAACTCTATCGCCGCTGCCGCATGTTTATTTTCCCAGGCGAGGAAGATTTCGGCATCGCCCCCCTTGAAGCCCAGGCCTGTGGCCGGCCGGTAGTGGCCTATGGCCGCGGCGGCGCCCTGGAAACCGTTAAGGTGGATGTCTCCGGACTTTTCTTCGACCGGCAAACCCCTGACGCGCTCATCGCCGCGATTGAAGCCTGTGCCCGTCAGGCCTGGGATCCCCGCCTCATCCGTGCCCATGCCGAAACGTTCAGTATCCAGGCCTTCATCAACGGCCTCGATGCCCTGATCCGGAAAACAAAGGGATGACACGCAACTTCCTCAAAACGAAAGACACCATGATTAACCTGCCGCTCACCACCATCCACATTACCGAAATTCAAGGCGACCTTGAGTCCACCGCGGAATGTTTTCTCGACGGGAAATATGAAATCATCTCCCGCTCCGGCCTGAGCCGCACAGAGGCCCATCTCATCGAAGCCATTCCACAGATCCCCGCGGGGGCTGAACGGCTTCTGGTGCTGGGGAATCGGACCGGGGCCATCGCCATGATCGCCACGCAAGTCCATCCCGGCCTCCAGGCCATCGTGTCCTCACTCGATCTCTTTCACCATCATGCCGTGGAGCGGAATCTCCTGCGCAATGCCGCGCCCGGCGTCTCCTCGCGCTGTGAGCCCTATATCCCGGAGCGGGATTACTTCGATGCCGTCTGCCTCCAGATCTCACAGGGCACCACCTCCAACGAGCTGATCCTGGATCTGCTTCAGCAGAGCCATCTGGCCCTCAAGATCGGCGGACGCTGCTGTGTGACCGTCGAGGAAGAGGCCCCCTGGGTCGCCGAGCACATCAAAAAGTTTTTCAAGAATTGCTCCATTCGCGGCCAGAAGAAAGGCTCCACCCTGCTCATGGCCCAGAAGAAAGCCGAATTGAAGTCGCTTAAGGTTTATGAGGCAGAGTTCACGATGACCCTTCCCAAAGGATTGCCCGCCATCCTCACCACCCTCCCGGGGGTATTCGCCCACCGCCGGGTGGACCCCGGCGCCCAGGCGCTGGCCGAAATGGCCGAGACGCAACCGAACGACGCCATCCTGGACATGGGCTGCGGGTGCGGCAGCATCGGGATCTCGCTGGCTAAGAACCAGCCGACAGCCAGCGTCTGTTTCGTGGACGCCCATTCACGCGCCACGGCCATTACCCAGCAGAACTGCTTTAACAACGGAATCACAAATTTCACGGTGTTACTCAGCGATAACGGCGTTCCCCCGCCCCCCCGGTTTACACTGTTTGTCGGCAATCCTCCTTACTACTCCCATGACCGGATTACCGATTTCTTCATCCGAACCGCCTTTGACGCCTTGCTCCCGGGTGGCCGCGCCTATATCGTGGCCAAAATCGCCGCCCACCCGCTGGAGTACATGAAAGAGGTGTTCGGCAACGCGGAGCTCTTGCACCGCCGTGGCTATCAAATCGTTAAATCGGTGAAATCCTGAAATGCCGGGCTGGTTGCGCCGCCTGTTGCGTCGCCATATCCATCTCCTCACCCATTCCCGGGCTGCCTGACGGCAAACCTGCGGGCCAGCGGTGCATCCAATTGACTGAGTCCGGTCTGTGCCAGCTCTTCGGCCACGCCAGCCGCCCTGATATCTGCGTCCGGCTGAAGCCCTCCCTGGAGATGTGCGGTGAAGCCGCCCCCCATGCCTATCATTATCTGGCTGACTTGGAAGCCGCCACCCAACCCGGGCTCGTTTAGAGTATCGGGCGAGGTTATCACTGATTGCAAAATTGGATATAGCGCTGGCCACTCTCCTCCAGGCCACCATAGCGACAGCGCTCCAACCACAGTTTCCGGTAGGTCGTGATGTGACTTGAGAAGCGCGTCGCCAATTCCTGTCGACCGGGCAGTGTAATCTCACCACGTCGAAGAATCGCACGATCACAGGTCCAGCGGGCAATATCAAAACTGTGCAGGCATTCGCGGGTCAACAGGTCGGGTAGACCCGCGGGCAGCGCCGGACGCAGTGCATCCAGGCGGTCGGCGATCTCGCGCCAGGCAGCCGTATCCCCTTCCCCCGTCTGCTCAAAAAAGTTGACATGCATATCACGCCACAAGGCGGTCGAGTTGAAGATGGGGCGATTTTCATAGGCGCTGCCATCCCATTTCCGGCGTTCTCCGCGACAAAGCTCCCCATCCACATTGCCCAGGGCCGCCAACCAGGGGCCCAGCTCTGCGCAATCGAAGGCCTGCAGACCGGCAGCACGGTCATCGTAATGACCGGGCCCCGACCAGGCCGCCATCGCGGAGTCCGCAAAACCGAACAGGGTGATCGGCCATTGCTGACGGTGTCCGCCGTCGCCCCAGGCGGTTGCCAGGAAACCAACCGCTTCGGTCTCCCGGGCCGCCAGATCGAGATTGCCCCGCCGGTTCCACGTGCGGCCGGTGGTGGAATTCCAGCAGCTTGTACCGGGTGCCACCCACACTTCGCGTCCGACGGCACGGTGAGCCAGGGTGCGGGTGTGGAAATCAACGGTGTCCTCATACCCCCAGACCAAGGCGATCAGATCCTTGGGCAGGCCATCGCCCTCGTTAGGATGCGGGTCACACCAGAATTGGGGCTTCTTGCCGAGTCGCTTCACGATAGCCGCCACCTTGGCGACATGCTCCGAGAACACCACCCCGCGGGTACGCGTTTCGCAGTCCGCCTGGCTACGCCCTTTGCCGAGGTCCCAGGGCTCATCGCAACCAATATTGGCATAGGCACCCGAGCAACGCGGCAACTGCTGGGAGAGCAGATCATCCAGCAGCGGCTGCACACGCGGATCACCCGGACACAAGGTGTTGGGCCGCACATACACTGCCCCGTCCACCATCTGTCCAGACTCCATCTCGGCCAGCGGGGCGTAGCGCGGATGCTTGAGCCAACGCTCAAAGTGACCCAGGCAGTTCTGATTGGCTGTCAAGGCAATGCCTTTGCCGGAACAATAGAGATCCAGCGCCGACCACTCCTCAAGGGTGATGGGTGAGGCCACACGCCAGGCGTCCTCATGGCCGGCATAGGCCAGCGTATGCTCGACGTAAAGCTGGAGGTGATTCATCTTCCATGCCGCCAGGTGATCAATTAGTCCGAACAGGGTGGCCATGGTTGGCACCCGGTCACGGCTGATATCGAGCATCACCCCACGGTGGGCAAAACGCGGCGCATCATCAATGACCAGACAGGGAATGCGTGGATGCCGGCGGAGTTGTGCCAGCGTGGCGCGCCCCCAGCGCAGGCCCGTTTCGGTGCGGGCCGAGATGCAGGCCCCGCTGGCGTTAATGACGAGGCGATAGGCTTCCGCACCGGCCTCGCGCACCTGGGCAGGGGCGATTTCCTCCCGCACAGCGAGACCCGCAGATTGAATTTCGCCACCACTGCGTTCACAGCGGACAGGAACCGGTAACAACAATAGATCCTTCATGCCTAAGTCTCTCCATTCCTCTTTGGGCACAGCGATTGGGTTTCTTGATAGGGATCCTATATATGAAATTCCCCACTCCGGGTAAAGGCCAAACCCCGGGACACCACCTACAGGGGAGCAGCCTCTCAGGGATCCACCCCGCCCTCGCCCCCCCCTTGATAATTACTCCCCACAAAGCTTGCTCCGGCTACCTCTTTTTGATATACATCCGCCTTCATTCGCCGCAAACTGAAAGGATGACTGCATGCCGAATACATTATTGATTGGGGCCCAGTGGGGTGACGAGGGTAAAGGGAAAATTGTAGACTTCTTAAGTCTGGATGCCGACGTGGTGGTCCGCTATCAGGGCGGCAGCAATGCGGGGCATACCATTGAGATCGGGGCCGAACGGTATGTTCTGCATCTGGTCCCTTCCGGTATTCTCTATCCTGACAAGACCTGTGTGATCGGCAATGGGCTGGTGATTGATCCCACCGCCCTGGTCCACGAGATCCAGGAACTTGAAAAACGTGGCGTCAAGACCGCCGGCCGGCTGCATGTCAGTGACCGGGCCCATGCGGTAATGCCTTATCACAAGGCACTGGACGCCGCCCGTGAAAACCGGCTCGCCACCGGCTCCAAGATCGGCACCACCCAGCGCGGAATCGGCCCGGCATATGCCGACAAGGCGACGCGCTCCGGCATCCGGATGGGTGACTTGCTGGACAAGAATCTGGAAGAGCGGCTCACCGAACGGCTGGCAGAGAAAAACGAGCAACTGACCGCGCTGGGCGCCCTCACCCTCGATATCCAGAAGGTGTTGACCGAGGTGCGTGCCGCCGCCACCTTCCTGGCCCCTTACATCAGCGACACGGTTAAATTGCTGAATGACACCTATAAAGCCAAAAAGGAAATCCTGTTTGAAGGTGCGCAGGGCACGATGCTGGACATCGATTTCGGGACCTATCCTTTTGTGACCTCATCCAACCCCACCAGTGGCGGCGCCTGCGTCGGCACCGGCCTGCCGCCCCGCGCGGTGGAACGGGTATTAGGGGTGATCAAGGCCTACACCACGCGGGTGGGTGAAGGCCCCTTTCCCACGGAATTGCTGGATGAGGTGGGTGAAGGGCTCC
>JBIKMI010000116.1:0-8249 GCA_044359285.1 Kiritimatiellia bacterium | reverse complement strand
GCGGGGATTCTTAAAACGGCTGCAGCCGGTGAGGCCAAAACAGATGAGGCGCGTGAGGCGCTGCTGGCCACCTGTCTGGGCGAGGCGCGTGAACTGCACCGGCGTGCCAGCATGAGGTGGGATTTTATCTCGTCAGAAAACTCCATGGGCTTCCATTCGCCGCAGGAAGCCACCCGGGTGCTGCAGGGGGCGGTCGATCTGGCCCGGCAAGGGCAGTTGGCCGTGCAGGCGACCATGCAAAAGGCCGGGATCCCTGACTTTAAAAACACGATCAAGGGGGAATTTCCCCCCGTTGGTCGCCCGATCAGTGATCGCGAAGACCCGGCTGTGGGCGGGTTTCCACCTGCCGCGTGTGAACAGGTCGATCAGGCGGTGGAGCGGGTGGAGTTCTAGCTGTCGGGCGGGCCGGGCTAGCCCCCGATTTGGTGGTATTTCCTGCATTTGACCTTCTGTAGCCGAGTCGCTAGTATCCGCTTTGTTTCCAATTGAAGCACAACTCAGGTTATTCGGGAGAGCACGGTTATGAGCAAAGTTCTGATTATCGGCGCGGGCGGGGTGGGTGGCGTGGTGACGCACAAATGTGCGCAAATGCCGGAGATTTTTGACGAGATCTGTCTGGCCAGCCGCACGGAGGAAAAGTGCAAGGCGATTGCCGCCCAGTTGAAGACGACTATCCAGACGGCCAAGGTGGATGCCGATAAGCCCCTCGAGGTCGTGCGCCTGATCAAGAAGTTCAATCCCGACATCCTGATCAATGTCGCGCTTCCCTATCAGGACCTCTCCATCATGGAGGCCTGCCTGGCCACCGGGGTGGATTATCTCGATACGGCGAATTATGAGCCGCCCAATAAGGCCAAGTTCGAGTATAAGTGGCAGTGGAAGTATCACCGGACGTTTCGTGAACGGGGTTTACTCGCCGTGCTGGGGTGTGGCTTCGATCCCGGCGTCTCCAACATCTTTATCGCCTACGCCCAAAAGCATTATTTTGAC
This sequence comes from Kiritimatiellia bacterium, assembly GCA_044359285.1. Lineage (GTDB taxonomy): Bacteria > Verrucomicrobiota > Kiritimatiellia > CAIKKV01 > CAITUY01 > JAABPW01. The sequence continues at coordinate 7,259 of JBIKMI010000116.1, read as the reverse complement.
GAAATTCACACGGTCGATATTCTCGACTGCAACGCCGGCTCCCACGGCAAGGCCTTTGCCACCAACTTCAATCCGGAGATCAATATCCGGGAGATCACCGCACGCGGCAAGTATTGGGAGGCCGGAAAGTGGAAGGAAACGGATCCGCTCTCCGTTCACCAGACCTTCAACTTCCCCGAGGTGGGGCCAAAGGAAATGTATCTGATGTATCATGAGGAGCTGGAATCCCTGGTCAAGAACGTCAAGGGGCTCAAGCGCATCCGGTTCTGGATGACGTTTGGGGAACAGTACCTCACGCATCTGCGCGTGCTGGAAAATATCGGGATGACCCGGATTGACCCGGTGATGTATGAGGGCAAGCCCGTGGTGCCACTGAAATTCCTCAAGGCGATTCTGCCGGAGCCCTCCTCCCTGGGTAAAAACTACACGGGTAAGACCAACATCGGCTGTATGATGGAGGGGCTCAAGGACGGCAAGAAGCGCAAGATCTATATCTATAATGTCTGTGACCATGCCCAGTGCTGGAAAGAAGTGAAGTCGCAGGCCATTTCCTACACCACCGGCGTGCCGGCCGCCATTGGAGCGCGGATGGTGGTCACCGGCGCCTGGTGCGATGCCGGTGTCTTCAACGTCGAGCAGTTCAATCCTGATCCCTTCATGGAAGAGCTCAATCACTATGGCTTGCCCTGGAAGGTCAAGCATCTCCGCCCTGGCCAGATGTCGGTGAAATAATGGTTATGTCGGGAAGCGGTAAAACAAAGGAGGTCTGTATGAGCATGATGCAGGAATTCAAGCAGTTCGCGATGAAGGGCAATGTGATGGATATGGCCATCGGAATCATCATCGGCGGGGCATTTGGGAAGATTGTCTCGTCCCTGGTCACCGACGTGCTGATGCCGCCTATCGGAAAGCTGATGGGGGGCGTAGACTTCTCCAACCTGTTTGTTGCGCTTGATCCGACCAAGGGCCCCTTCAAGACCCTGCTCGAGGCCAAGGCGGCCGGTGTGGCTACCATTAACTACGGGCTCTTCATTAACACGGTCATCGATTTCGTGATCGTGGCCTTCGCCATTTTCTTGATGATCAAGGGGCTGAATGCCATGCATAAGAAAGAAGCCGCCAAGGCGGCCCCCCCGGCCGAACCGACCGCGGAAGCCAAGTTGCTGACCGAGATTCGGGACCTGTTGAAGAAGTAACCACTTTGAGTTCTGAACGCATGAATGCGGTGTTTATCCTTGGGGACGCGAACTTTGAAAAAGTCTATGGCCCTGAGGAACAGCGGGATATTGCCGCGCGGGTGACGGTCCTGGCGCCTCCTTATAATGCCAAAACCATTCTGGAGCACCCGGAGGTGCTGCGACAGGCTGATCTTGTTTTTTCAAGCTGGGGAATGGCCTTGCTGGACGAGACGTTTCTCGCCGCGGCCCCCCGGCTCAAGGCCGTGTTCTATGCGGCGGGCTCCGTCAAGGGGTTCGTGACCGAGCCGTTCTGGCAACGCCAGATCCTGTTGTGCAGCGCCTGGGGAGCCAATGCCGTGCCCGTGGCCGAATTCACCCTGGCGGCGATCCTGTTCAGCTTGAAGCAGGCGTTTCGCTTGAATCGGGACTACTGCGCGAGTCCCCGCGCCTCAGGCGACCGCACGGTCCCCGGCGTTTACGGCACCACGGTGGGGTTGGTGTCACTGGGGATGATTGCCCGGCTGGTCCGCGAGCGGCTCCGCCCCTTCGATCTCAAGGTGCTGGCCTACGACCCCTTCGCCAAGCCTGAGGAGGCGGCACGGTTGGGGGTCACGCTGGTTCCGCTCGAGGTGCTCTTCCGGGAATCGGATGTGGTATCGCTTCACACCCCTTGGCTCAAGGAGACAGAGGGGTTGATCACCGGTGAGCTGCTCGCGTCCATGAAGCCGGGTGCCACTTTTGTCAATACGGCGCGCGGGGCGGTCGTGCGTGAGCCCGAAATGATTGAGGTGTTGCAGCGGCGGCCCGATCTGTTCGCGGTGCTCGATGTCACCTATCCCGAGCCGCCGGTGGCCGACTCTCCGCTTTACTCGCTTCCCAATGTCTTCCTGACCCCCCACATCGCGGGGTCCATGGACCATGAATGCCGCCGGATGGGGCGCTATATGATTGAAGAACTCGACCGGTTCCTTGCGGGGCAGCCGCTCGCATGGCAGGTCACCCGTGAGAAAGCAGCCCTCCTCGCATGAGTACGATCCGTTCCGGCCTTGTTTCCATCACGTTTCGCAAGCTCACCCCGCGTCAGGTGGTCGACGCGTCGGCGGCGGCCGGGTTGGCGGGGATCGAGTGGGGCGGTGATGTGCATGTGCCGCATGGGAATCTCGCGCAGGCCGCTGAGGTCCGGCGGATGACCACTGATGCCGGCTTGACCGTGGCGGCCTATGGGTCCTATTACCGGGCGGGCACTTCGGAAGCGGCGGGCCTGACGTTTGAGTCTGTCCTTGAAACCGCCCGCGTCCTCGGGGCTCCGGTGATCCGCATCTGGGCGGGTCCGAAGGGCTCTGAGAAGATGGATGCCGCCGCGCGTGCCGGCATTGTGGCGGATAGTCGCCGGATCGCCGGGCTGGCCGCCCGCGCCGGTATTGTCGTTGCCAGCGAATATCACGGAGGAACGTTGACGGATACGGATCTTTCCGCGGCCGCCTATCTGGCAGAGGTCGGGCACAACAATTTCAAGACCTATTGGCAACCGCGTGTGGGGAACGATGTCGAAGAGGCGGTGGCCAGCTTGACGCTGGTCTTGCCACAGCTGGCCCACCTGCACGTCTTTCACTGGTGGCCGGATGTCGCACACCGTTTGCCCCTGTCGGCAGGCACCGACCGCTGGTCACGCTACCTCGCCCTTGCCGCCACGCGGCCCGGCGACGGCTTCGCGATGCTGGAATTTGTTCCCAACGACGACCCGGCGCTTCTCCCCGCTGAGGCCGCCACCCTGATCCAGTGGCTGAAGGCACTGCCCGAGCGGTAATGGCTATCTGTCAAAAAATGATATTTGACGAACATTCTCTGAAGATATATATTACGCCTATATTTATTCTTTGAGAATATCCATGACGACACCGAAAACAAAGATAACGTCTCAGCCATTAGCGCAGATGTTCGATTTTAAGATCTTGCGCGAGTTGCGCAAGCGGGAGGGGTGGACCATTGACGAGTTATCCGCCAAAACCGGCGTCTCCCCTGCGGTGATCTCCAAGCTGGAACGGAATCAGACGTCCGCCGAACTGACCACGCTGTTCAGTCTGAGCCGGGCCTTTGGGATGAATACCACGGATTTGCTGTTGCTCGCCGAATCGCGCACCTCGCACCGCGCCACTGAATCGAGCCATCGCTCGGGGGCCTTTTCCTTCCGGGAAATCAAATACGGGAATATCCGGGCATTGTTGGGCGAGGCCAGGGCGGGGGGGCAGGTGTCCAATCCGGAAATCCATCATGATGATCTGGAGGTGTGCTGGGTCTTGCGCGGCCGGATCCGGGTGCAGCTGCCCCATGAGCAGCCCGTGATCAAGGCCGGGGAATGTGTCCAATTCGATGCCATTCTTCAACATTCCTATGAAGTGATTGAGGACTGTCAGATTCTGATTCTGCATCTGAAGAAGGGAAAGCGTTTCTAGTATGATCAAGATTAACAAGACCCTGACCGTATCAAAGCTCCAGCCCAAGCTGCAGCGCTTCTGGGAACTCTCCGCCGATAAGATCCGTCGGATTGAGTCTGACTATGACGAAAGCAAGGGAGCGCCGGTCTTTACCCGCCAGGGCCTTTACACGTCGCGTGGTTGGACGGAATGGACCCAGGGCTTCCAATATGGTGCCGCCCTGATTCAATTCGATGCCACCGGGGAATCTGAGTTCCTGGATCTCGGCAGGAAGAAAACCGTTGAGCGCATGGCTCCGCACTTGACCCATTTCGGGGTTCACGATCATGGCTTCAATAATGTGAGCACCTATGGCCACCTGATGCGGCTGGCAAACGAGGGTCGATTTGAAGCGACTCCCTGGGAGCGGGGCTATTATGAGCTCGCGATGAAAGTGTCTGGCGCCGTGCAGGCTTGCCGATGGACCACGATTAAGGATGGGGGTGGCTATATCTATTCCTTTAACGGGCCCCATTCGCTGTTTGCCGACACTATCCGGTCTCTGCGTGCCCTGGCGGTGAGTCATAAGTTAGGTCATGCCCTGATGGGGGAGAATGATCAGAAAACGTCACTCCTTGACCGGTTGATCCAGCATGCCCGCACCACAGCCAAATATGTGGTGTTTTACGGGGAAGGGCGCGATGCCTATGATGTCCGTGGCCGCGTCGCGCATGAGGGGATTTTCAATTTGAATGACGGCTGTTTCCGTTGTCCCAATTCCCAGCAGGGCTACTCACCCTTCTCGACTTGGACGCGGGGGCTGGCGTGGATTCTTTGCGGTTACGCTGAGCAGCTCGAATTCCTTGCCACCCTTCCGGATGCCGAACTGAAACCCCTGGGTGGACGAAGGGATATTGAGGCCCAATTTTTAAAGGCCGCCTGCGCTACCGCAGATTTCTATCTTGAAAACACCCCTTCCGACGGTATTCCTTATTGGGATACTGGCGCGCCGGGTTTGAGCCGACTGGATAATTATTTGAGCAGGTCTGCGGACCCTTTCAATGCCCATGAGCCCGTGGACAGCTCTGCAGCCGCCATTGCGGCGCAGGGACTGATGAGGTTGGGGGCGTATTTGAAGAGGAGGGAGCCGAGGGTTGAAAGTTCAAAATTGAAAGGTCAAAGACAAAAGAAACGTTCAGCCCGAAACTTCCAGCTTTCAACTCTCTACACGCAGGCCGGTCTGACGGTTCTCAACTCTCTGCTCAGCGAGCCCTATCTCAGCACTCAAAAAAAGCACCAGGGCTTGATCCTCCATTCTGTTTACCACCGGCCCAACGGCTGGGACACCATCCCGCGCGGACAGAAGGTCCCCTGTGGCGAGTCGAGCATGTGGGGAGATTATCACGCCCGCGAGGCGGCGCTCTATGTGCAGCGGCTTATCGACAACAAACCGTATCTGACCTTTTTCAAAAGCTGAATAAAGGAGCCCGCACAATGATCATTGCAGACTTGAGTAAAACTGAAGGACGGCGTTATCCGGCACGGCGACGCACGCAGAATGTGGTGGGGGGAGTGTCTCCCATCCAGGCCAAAAATTTCGCTGTAGGATTCGTTACCCTGGATCCAGATGGTGGCCAGGTGCCCTGGCATAATCAGGAACAGGAAGAAGTCTACTTCGTGCTCGAAGGGCAGGCGGAGATGTGCCTTGGAACAGAGCGTCAGGTCCTGACGGCAGGCCAGGCAGCTTACATTCCCTGCGGTGTCTTCCATCAGATCTCCAATATCGGGTCTATCCCTTTGAAGATGATCTATACCTATGGCCCTTCGGGTGATGTGGCGCATTGGAAACAGGAACTGGCGGGAACCCTCCCGAAAGCAGGAGTCGAGGCACCGCCCCTGCCCGTCGGGGCAAGGCCTCAATGCACGGAGAAACCCTCATGAGCTTAACAATCAAAACGCGTGAAGCGTGCAAATGGGATGCGGTGTCACTGGGTGAGGTGATGTTGAGGCTGGATCCGGGTAATGGTCGCATTCGGACGGCCCGTGAGTTCAAGGTGTGGGAGGGTGGGGGCGAGTACAATGTCGTTCGCGGCCTGCGCCGGTGTTTCGGACTCAAAACGACGGCCGTGACAGCGGTGACCGACAATGAGATCGGGCGTTTGTTGGAAGACCTGATGCTGCAGGGCGGTGTGGATCTTTCCCATGTGAAATGGGTTCCCTTTGACGGAATCGGGCGTGATGCCCGTGTGGGCTTGAACTTCACTGAGCGCGGGTTCGGTCTGCGGGCGGCGGTTGGCTGCTCCGATCGCGGGCATACTGCGGCCTCTCAGCTGAAGCCGGGCGATATCGACTGGAAGAAAATCTTTCAGCAGGAAGGTGCCCGCTGGCTCCACTGCGGAGGGATCTTCGCAGCCTTGTCTGCCACAACGGCCGATCTGACCCTTGAGGCGATGGAAGCGGCCCGGGCGGCAGGAACCCTGATATCTTACGATCTCAATTTCCGCGCCTCGCTCTGGAAGTCACAGGGAGGCGTCAAGCGCGCCGTCGAGGTCAATCGCAAGATCGCCTCGCTCGTGGACGTAATGATCGGGAACGAGGAGGACTTCACGGCGGCCCTCGGATTTGAAGTGCCCGGGCTGGATGAACACATTTCCAATATTGACCCCTCGAACTTCAAGAAAATGATCACCAACGCCATCAAGATGTATCCGAACTTCAAGGCCGTTGCGACGACCTTGCGAAATGCCCGGACGGCGACCCTCAACGACTGGGGTGCCATCCTGTACGTCGGGGGTGAGTTTTATCAATCGATCATGCGGGAAAACCTCGAGATCTTTGACCGGGTTGGCGGTGGCGATAGTTTTGCCTCGGGCCTGATCTATGGATTTCTCTCCGGTAAAACGCCTCAGGAGGCCGTTGACTACGGGGCGGCCCATGGGGCCTTGGCGATGACCACTCCCGGTGATACCAGCATGGTTACAGTGAAGGACGTTGAGGCGATTATCAAAGGGAAAGGGGCCCGGGTCATTCGATGAGAGTTGAGAGTGCCGCGGAGTCATTATGAACGATAAAATTAAAGTCATGTTGGCGAGGATCGCGTCCAAACGCATTGTGCCGGTGGTGGTATTGGATCATGAGGAGCAGGCTGAACCTTTGGCCGAGGCCTTGCTCAAGGCCGGATTGGATATTATGGAAATCACCTTCCGGACGGCGGCGGCAGAAGGCGCGATCAAGCGGATTGCCAAACGCTTCCCTGAAATTCTGCTGGGTGCGGGGACTGTCCTCGGGGCCGCTCAATTACAGCGCGCCGCTGATGCGGGAGCCAGCTACGCCCTGGCCCCCGGACTGAATGAAGTAGTGGTGAGTGCTGCAGAAAAGGCCGGGGTCCTGATGTTCCCCGGCGTTATGACGCCGTCGGAGGTGGAAAAGGCTTTGTCGATGAATTGCCATATCCTGAAGTTTTTCCCGGCTGAGGCCGCCGGCGGGGTGACAATGCTTAAAGCGCTGGAAGGGCCCTATTCCCACACTGGGGTAAAATTTCTACCCACGGGCGGAATTGACCTTAACAACATGCGAACCTATCTGGAACGTCCGTCCGTTGCCGCCATCGGCGGTTCATGGATTGTGGAGAAGAAACTGATCGCCGCTAAGGAGTGGGGTAAAATTG
>JBIKMI010000114.1:0-8311 GCA_044359285.1 Kiritimatiellia bacterium | reverse complement strand
AAGGATGGTACATGAAGACAAAGTCAAACAAAATGGACGTTCCTGCGGTCAAATCGGTCATCAACAAACATGAGGGAAAAGCGGGCAGCCTGCTCGGCATTCTTGAAGAACTTCAGGAAAACGATGCACACAAGCACTTGAGCGAGGACATCCTCATGCAAGTCGCCCAAAAAGCGGGCATTCCGCTTTCACAGGTGTATTCGGTCGCCACCTTCTATTCATTCTTCAATCTGAAGCCCCAGGGCAAACATACCATCGTGGTCTGCCGGGGCACGGCATGTCATACCCGTGGCTCGCGCGCCCTCCTTCTGGAGAGTGCGGCCCAGCTGGGATTCACAGATTTTGTGGAAGAGGATGAATCGGCCCTCACCACGCCTGACCGGAAATTTACGCTGCGAACGGTGGCATGCTTCGGGCAGTGCGCCCTGGCTCCGGTGGTGGCGGTGGACGGCACGATCCATTCGCACGTTACGCCGGGCAAATTGCTCAAACTCATTCAAAAGATTCAGAAGGAGGAAAGCCGATGATTATCCGAAACCTGCTTGATCTGGAGACGAAACGCCTGGCAGCCTGGGCCGCAGTGGTTCCCGACAAACCCATGATCAGTGTCGGGCTGGGAACCTGTGGCATCGGCAACGATGCCGATAAAGTGTTTGCGGAATTCAATACCTTGATCAAAAAGAAGAAATCCGCGGTGACCCTGAAACGCACCGGCTGTTTCGGCTTTTGTGCCGAGGAACCCCTGGTCATGCTGTATGTTCCCGGCAAGCCGATCCTGTTGTTCAGCCAATTCACCGTGGCCCAATGTGCGGGGGTACTCAAGGCGGCCACCGATGATCTGGCAGCAAGTAAGTTAGCCGCCAAAGCCCGTGCCAAAATCGAAAACTGGGATTTCATAACAGGCAAGGCCTCGTTCGGAACCGGTTATCCGGAAGTGCCAGCATGGGACGACATTCCCTTTTTCAAGGGTCAAAAAAAGATTGTCCTTCGCGATTGCGGGCTGATTGATCCGGAATCCATCGAGGACTACATCGCCGTGGGTGGCTATGCCGCCTTCGCCAAAGCGCTCCTCACCATGACTCCCAAAGCGGTGGTTGAGACGGTAAAAGCCTCCAAGCTGCGGGGGCGCGGGGGAGCAGGCTTTCCGACCGGCCGCAAATGGGAAATGATGCAAGCGCAGACGGCGCCTGAAAAATACATCATCTGCAATGCCGATGAGGGTGATCCCGGCGCTTACATGAACCGGAACGAGATTGAGAGCGATCCGCACATGCTGATTGAGGGCATGGCGATCGGCGCCTTTGCGATGGGCACCCCGACCGGCCTGGTCTATGTGCGCGCGGAATATCCGCTGGCCGTGGAGCGCCTGAAAAAGGGCATTCACGCGGCGCGGGATCTCGGGTTACTGGGAAAAAACATTCTGGGCTCAGGCTTCCATTTCGATATCGAGATTATTCAGGGTGCCGGAGCCTTTGTCTGCGGTGAGGAAACGGCCCTGATCGCCTCTGCGGAAAGCAAGGCGGGACGGCCATTAGCGCGCCCCCCCTACCCCGCGGAACGGGGTCTGAACGGGGCGCCGACGAACATCAACAATGTGGAGACGCTTTGCAATGTTCCCGCCATTCTTTCGGCGGGCCCCGAATGGTTTACCGGCGTGGGAACAGCCCAAAGCGCGGGCACGAAAGTGTTTTCCCTGGTGGGTAAAATTAAAAATACGGGCCTCGTTGAATTACCGCTTGGAACTCCGCTCGAGAACATCATCTACGGCATGGGGGAAGGAACCGGTTCGATCAGCAAGAAAATCAAGGCGGTTCAAACCGGAGGTCCCTCTGGTGGCTGTATCCCGGCGGAACATTTCAAGACCCCTGTTGACTACGATTCACTGGCCGCACTGGGTGCGATCATGGGCTCCGGCGGCATGGTGGTGATGGATCAGGATAACTGCATGGTGGATGTCGCCCGGTATTTTATCGGGTTTACGGCGGCTGAATCCTGCGGGAAATGCACCCCCTGCCGCGAAGGGCTCTCCCAGTCCCTGCGCATTTTGACGGCGATCACCAAGGGAGAGGCCGCGGAAGAGGATCTGGCCGAACTGGAGGCGCTCGCGCACGTCACTCGCGATGCCTCCCTGTGCGGCCTGGGTCAGACAGCGGCCAATCCGGTGCTCACGACACTGAAGTATTTCAGGGACGACTATCTGGATCATATCCGCAATCGCAGGTGTCAGGCGGGCGCATGCGAAAGCCTGTATCTGGCCCTTTGCGAGAATTCCTGCCCGTTGCATATGAATATCCCGGGCTATCTGGCGCTGCTCAAAGACGGGCGAATCGAGGATGCCTTTGAACTCACGCTGCGCGACAATCCTTTTCCCGGCAGTCTTGGTCGTGTCTGCCATTTTCACTGCCAGATGCGGTGTCGCCGCGAGGATTTGGACCAGGCGGTGGCTCAAAACGAGATCCACCGCTATCTTGCCGACACCATGTATAAAATGGGCAAGGAAAAAGGCGTTTACAAAAAGCTGATTGCTGAAAAACACCCTGCCACCGGTAAAAAGATTGCCATTGTCGGCGCGGGACCTGCCGGGCTTACGGCCGCCTTTTACCTGATACGGCTTGGCCACCAGGTAACCGTTTATGATGAGCACAAGCGGGCAGGCGGGATCATGCGCTATGGAATTCCTGCCTATAGGCTGCCTCGCGATGTCATAGACAAAGAGGTGGACTTCATCAAAAAACTCGGCGTTCGTTTCGAGTTCGAATCGCGGGTGGGGAAAGATATCACGCTCGCCTCGCTGGCCAAAAAGAATGATGCCGTCATCATTGCAATCGGGGCGCAGGAGGATCAGAAGATCGGTCTGCCGGGTGAAGACCTCAAAGGCATCTATCCCGGCTACCACTTCCTGGAAGCATTCAACATGAAACAGGCCGGGGTTCCAGGAAAGAAAACCCTGATCATCGGCGGGGGTAATGTGGCGATTGATGCCGCCCGAACGCTCTGGCGGCTCGGGTCGGATGTCTCCGTCACCTACCGTCGCGGGCGGTCCGAGATGCCGGCGAATGAAATCGAATTGAAGGGCGCCGAGGATGAGGGCGTGAAGTTTTTGTACATGATGGCGCCGGAAGCGTTCCTTGGTGATGCAAAAGGCCGGGTCCGGGCCGTGAGGTTCCAGAAGATGAAGCCGGGCCCCTTGGATAAAAGTGGACGCCCCACCCCCGTACCCACGGGCCAAACGATTGAAATGCCGTGTGATGCGGTCCTCCTGGCCATCGGGGAACGGGTGGGATCCCAGGACCTGGCTGAAGCCGGTGTTGACTGCGCCCGCAACGGCACCGTGGGGATCGATCCCTTCACCTTGATGACCAGTCTCCCCCATATTTATGCGGCAGGGGATGCCGTTACGGGCCCTGCCACCGCGAGTGAGGCCATGGGGCTCGCCAAGCAAGCGGCGCAGAGAATTGATCAGGCACTGACCGGAAAGGACCGTTTTGGCAGCCTGTTCAGGGAATTCAACTATGGCATGGAAGTGCCGGTGGATCTCACAAAGTGCGCCAAGGTCACCGTGCGCCATATCCCCGTCCAGGATCGACGCGGGAATTTCCTTGAAATTGCACAGGGCTATTCGGGGCAGCAAGCCCGGAGCGAGTCCCTGCGGTGTTTACGTTGTGATGTGCGTGATAATGCGCGGAAACCTTGGTAATAGGGAGAAAAACAATGTCCAGAATTTCAATAAAGATTGACGGAACCCCTGTAGAAGTGGCGCCCGGGACCACGATCCTCGAGGCGTGTCTTTCAACCGGCATCGCCGTTCCTACGCTTTGCCATCTTCGTGATGTGGCGACCAATGCCTCCTGTGGCGTATGCGTGGTGGAAGTCAAGGGGGGGCGAAGTCTTGCCCGCGCCTGCGTGACCAAGGTCATCCCCAATATGGACGTTCAGACCGCCTCACCGCGCGTGATGGCGGCCCGTAAAATGGCAGTGGAGCTCCTGTTGGCGAACCACCCCACGGATTGCCTCTCCTGTAGCCGCAACGGGTCATGCGAGTTACAGTCCATGGCTGAACGTTTGAATGTGCGGAAGGTCCGCTTCCCGTCCACCCGGAAAGCGGTAGCCAAAGATGAAACCAGTCCCTCCATCATACGGGACAACAACAAGTGTATCCTGTGTGGCCGCTGTGTGGCCGTGTGTAAAGAAATGCAAAGCGTATCGGCCATTGATGTCGCCGGGCGCGGCCTCCGGACGCACATCGGCACCTTCATGGATCGCGGGCTGAAACATTCCACCTGCACCAACTGCGGGCAATGCACGGTGGTTTGTCCGACCGCCGCCATTGTGGAAAAGGATGAGACGGACGCAGTCTTCAAAGCGCTCCAGGACCCATCCAAAGTCGTGGTGGTGCAGACCGCCCCGGCCATCCGGTCCTCGATTGGCGAAGCCATGGGTATGGAAACGGGCGCACTGGTAACAGGCAAGATGGTGGCCGCTTTGCGGAAGCTGGGCTTCGACAGGGTGTTTGACACCCAGTTCTCTGCCGATCTTACCATTCTGGAGGAGGGCACAGAACTTTTAGAGCGGCTGACCAAGGGTGGAACGTTACCCATGATCACCAGCTGTTCCCCGGGCTGGATATCGTTCATTGAGACATTCTACCCGAAACTGCTTGCGCACCTCTCTTCATGCAAGTCGCCGCAACAGATGTTCGGGGCATTGGCCAAGAGTTACTACGCCGAAAAAACCGGCATTGATCCAGCCAATATGGTTGTGGTCTCCATCATGCCCTGCACGGCCAAGAAATTCGAGGCGCAGCGCCCCGAAATGCAGTCTGCCTGGAAATGGTGGAAACAAAAGGGGCAGAAGGGGGTCGCCCCCTACTTCGATGTAGATTATGCCCTGACCACCCGTGAACTCGCCCGGATGATTAAGAACGTGGGCATCGATTTCTCCCGTCTTGAGGAGCAGACCTTTGACGATCCTTTGGGGCAATCCACCGGCGCCGCAACCATTTTCGGCACCACCGGGGGCGTCATGGAAGCCGCCGTACGAACCGCCTATGAAGTCGCCACCGGGAAACCCCTGCCCAATATCGAGTTGACCGCTGTACGCGGACTGGAAGGGATAAAACATGCCGAGCTTGATGTGGGAGGCACGCGATTGAAAGTAGCGGTGGCCCACACTCTCAAAAACGCCCGGATCCTGCTGGATGACATCGCGGCGGGAAAATCGGAGTATGCGTTCATCGAAGTGATGACCTGCCCGGGCGGCTGCATCGGTGGCGGGGGACAGCCCATATTGCCGGACCGGAAAAAACGCGAAGCCCGGGCGCATTCACTCTACGTCGAAGACCGGAACATGCCCGTGCGAAAATCACATGAGAACCCGGCGATCACGGCGCTCTACAAGGAGTTCCTCGAAAAACCGCTTAGCCACATCTCGCATGAGCTTCTGCACACCCATTATGCGCACCGCCAGATGTGAGTAGCGGCCTGTAGCAGCCTCAATTGGTCAGGACATCGAGTACTTCCGCCGCGGTGGTGGACTGCAGGATCCGCTCCCGCTTTTCACTGTCGTTCAAAATCTGGCTGATCTCCGACAGGAATTGAATATGCGGCCCGGTGCGGCTGATCGAAGAGATGGTCATGACGAAGATGGTCGACGGCTTGCCATCCATTGAGGCGAAATCCACGCCCTCTTTTTTCAAGGCGAGCGCGGTGGCCAGCTTCTCAACAGAATCGGTCTTGCCATGGGGGATCGCGATGCCGTGCTGCATGCCGGTCGACATTTTCTGTTCACGTTCCAGAACGGCGGTGAGCGCCGCATCACGATCCTTGATCCGTCCGCGCAACATCAGTAAGTCAATCATCTCCTCGATGATCTCCTCTTTGGTCGTCCCCTTAAGCTCCACCAAGATGGTGTCTTCGGATAATAGTTTCTTTAAATTCATTCCCGCATCCTTAAAAAAAACTCTCGAAATCTAGCACATCGCGACCCTATTGCGAACTATTTTTACACGGATAAAGCTCCAGCAAGGCAGGCGTGACATCGGTCAGGGAAAAAGCCGTCTTCTTCAGGAAATCGCTACCCGGCCCGGTTGCCACGAGGGGAACCGGGTTCATTGAATGCGACCGGGCTCCGAACTGCTCAATATTGCCATGGTCACTTGTCAGCACAAACAACACGCCCTCCTCCCGCGTAAACGGCAGGAGGTCCGCCAGAAATTCATCAAATAAACCCAGGATCCGCTGGAGTTCCGCCCAGGTCCCCTTGTGTCCGGCCCGGTCGGTCTGAAAATACTCGAACAGGGTAAAATCATGTTCGCGTGCGATCGCCACCAACGCCTGCGCCGACTGAGCAGGGGTTTGCAACGGTCCTTCATAGCCGCGCGCACGCAGACTCGCACGGGTAAGATCCTGGTAAACGGCTCTCCCCTGCTCCATCAAGGCCTGGTCGCGGACGCCCCCGAACGCCTTCAACGCGGCCACCGTGGTCACCGATTGAATCTTACGGCCGGCCACCTCATTGACATCGGACACATAATAGGCGTTGGCGAAGGTGGATGAATAGCCACGGTGCGCGAGTTTGTCGTAAATATTATTTTCCCGGATGATTTTCCGGAGCGAAGGACCGGGGAAGCCGGAGACATGGCGGCCCATATGCCGGGCGGCATTCACTCCGGTCAGCAGCGCCGTCTGGCCGGTTGCGCTCTGGGGAATGCCCGCGACCCCCAGCCCCGCATCGAGGGAGCCAGCGTGACAGGTGAGCAGGTTGAGGAGATTCGGGCAGACGCCGCTATAGACCGGATTGACGTCAGGGTTACTGCCCCCCACGCCAAGCCCATCGACAAGGATAAACACCGTTCGGGGGGCCGGTGGCACCGCTACACCCCCAACTCGAGCCGATTGGCCAATCGCTCCGGCAGGCCGGCCGCAATGATCTTCTTCTGGGCGGTCGCGATATCATACTCCACCCGCCGGATCTCGAATTGGCGGGCCGTGGTGTCATAGACGACGTAGGACGCCCGCTTATCGCCATCCCGCGGCTGGCCCACACTCCCCGTGTTGACGAAATATTTTTTACCAAGGGTCACGGGGATGACCCCCTCGATATTGAGGCGCCGCACATACCCGGACTTCTCAAATGCGACAGGTTGGTGGGTGTGCCCATAGAAACAAACGGTCGTCGACTGGTAATTGAAATTGGATTCCGCTTCCAGCTCATCAAACACATACCCCCACTTTTCAGGCATATCCAGGGTGCTGTGGACCAGAGTGAAGCTGCTGACGACCCGGACCATCTTGAGCTGTTTGAGAAAGGCCAGTTCATCCTCCGTCAATTGATTCCGCGTCCAATCCACCACATTGGCGGCGAGCGGATGAAAATCACGGATGCACTCATCATGCGAGCAATAGTGGTCATGATTGCCGCGCACGCAAATGGCATTCAATTCACGGATCTTGGCGAGGCACTCCGAAGGGTTGGCATTATACCCTACCATATCGCCGACACAGGTAAAGTTCGTCACGCCCTGGTTATGCGCATCTTCCAAAACGGCAGAAAGCGCCTCCCAGTTCCCGTGAACATCCCCCATGACCGCGTATTTCACATTTGCCATAGCGCTTACACCTTTAAAATCATGGACGCCAGAGCCAGATCAGCCGGCGTGGTGATCTTGATATTCGTTCCCGGCGCGGGAACCAGATGGACCGGCTCGCCCGACGCCTCAACGGCCGACGCCTCGTCGGTCACCGTCAATTTCATTTTCTTGGCATGGGCATACGCCTTGTTCAGCCAATCGACCCGGAACGTCTGCGGCGTCTGAACGGCCCATAATTTCGAGCGGTCCACCGTCCGCACCACCAGGGAGCCGCGATCGACTTCCTTGATCGTATCGGTCACCTTGACCGCCGCCACCCCGGTGCCCTGTCGCTTGGCAGAGAGAATGGTCTCCTCGATCAGGGCGGGGGTCACACACGGCCTGGCCCCATCATGGACGGCCACAATCTTCACA
This sequence comes from Kiritimatiellia bacterium, assembly GCA_044359285.1. Taxonomy (GTDB): domain Bacteria; phylum Verrucomicrobiota; class Kiritimatiellia; order CAIKKV01; family CAITUY01; genus JAABPW01. Next base: position 309 of record JBIKMI010000114.1, on the reverse strand, counting down.
TCATCCTTGAGTTCCGCCAGGCCGAGCATGACAGAGAGCTGTCGCGAGGCCCCGCCTGCCACCACTTTCCGCACCTTTGAGAACCCGAACATCTGAATCATGCCGCGGGCCGCATCCAGCCGGTCCTTGCGGACCACGAGAATCACCCCATCAATCAGGGGGCATTTCTCAAACGCCTGCAGGGAGTACATCAAAACCGGGCGAGTCCCAAGGGAGAGAAATGCCTTATCCACATCCGCCCCCATGCGCTCACTTTTTCCAGCCGCAACAATGATACCGAAAATCATAACCAGAAGCCCCCTTTCAGGA
>JBIKMI010000007.1:0-24764 GCA_044359285.1 Kiritimatiellia bacterium | reverse complement strand
TCGTGAGGGCGATGAGGTTGTTTTCCTCAATACGCCCCGGTTTGATGCCAACACGCCCTTGTCCCTCCGTTTCCCTTTGACTCGCAGTGAGTTGCCCTCCGTTCAGGCCGCGTTAGGACGGGAGGGAGTATTTTCCGGTTTTGATTACCGGGGTGTGCCGGTGATTTCCGTATTACGCTCGATACCGGACTCCCCCTGGTCCATGGTGGCACGCGTGGATCACGCTGAAGTCTATGCCCCGATCCGTGAGCGACTCTGGCAGTTGATCCTTCTGGTGGGAGTCTTGCTTTTCGGGGTGGGGGTGACCGCATGGCTGGTGTTCCGGCGCCTGCATTTGCGCTTCTACCGTGAAAAAGCCATAACGGTTGACCGTTTCCGCGAAGCGAATGAATATCTGGAAAAACTGATTAACCATGCCAACGCCCCGATCATTGTCTGGGATCCGCAATTCCGCATCACCCGTTTTAATGAGGCCGCCGAAACGCTGACGGGAAGAAAAGCGGCCGAAGTGGTGGGGAGTGGGTTTGAAGTCTTTTTTCCGCCTTTAAAACTCGCCGCTACAATGGAGCTGATCCAGGCTACGTTGAAAGGCAAAAGGTGGGAAGCGGTTGAGCTCGACATCCTGCATCGGGACGGCTCCATCCGGACCGTGCTATGGAACTCTGCGACGATTTATGCCGAGGATGGGAAGACACCCGCTGCGACAATTGTGCAGGGGCAGGATATCACCAAGCGTAAACAGGCCGAGAAGGCCTTGCAGGATAGCGAAAGTAAATTCCGTTCCCTCGTTTTTCACATGACTGAAGGCCTGGCCCTGCATGAAATGGTTTATGACGATCAGGGGGGGGCACTCAATTACCGGATTATGGACGTCAATCCCGCCTTTAAGAAGCAGACAGGAATTAAAAGTGCGGATGCCACTGGCCGGCTTGCCACCGAGCTCTATCAGGTCGATTCGGCCCCTTTTCTCGAAATCTACGATCGCGTCGTCCGAACCGGGCTCCCGGAGACCTTTGAGACAGAGGCCAAGGTGCTGAATAAGAAATTTGCCGTTTCGGTATATTCCCCCAAGCCCGGCTGGTTCGCAACGCTCTTTGCTGATATTTCACAACGTGTGAAGGCGGATGAAACAAACGCCCGGCTGGCTAAGGCCGTGGAGCAGGCGGCCGAGACGATCGTCATTACCGATGCCAACGCGACTATCCTCTATGCCAATCCCGCATTTGAGACCACCACGGGTTATACCCTTGCGGAAGTGCTCGGGCAGAACCCGCGCATCCTGAAAAGCGGCAAGCATGATGCAGAGTTCTACCACCATATGTGGGAGGTGTTAAGTTCGGGCAAGGTGTGGACGGGACGCATCACAAACAAGCGCAAGGACGGGGCCCTTTATGAGGAGGATGCCAGTCTCTCCCCTGTGTTTGATGCCGGGGGGAAGATTGTTAACTATGTGGGCGTTAAGCGCGATATCACCCGCGAGGCGCAACTGGAACAACAGATCCTGCAGGTTCAAAAAATGGATGCGATTGGGCGCCTGGCAGGCGGGGTGGCTCATGATTTCAACAATATTCTCGCCGTGGTCCTCATGAATGCCTCGGAGCTAAGTGATGATAAACAGGTCACGCCGGCTCAGGTCGAAGGGCTTAATGAGATTATCGAGGCGGCTGAACGGGGCGCCAACCTTACCCGGCAGATGCTGGCCTTCAGCCGCCGCCAGGTCATGCAGATGCGCGCGTTGGATCTTAATGATGTGGTGGCCGGAATTACCAGGATGCTCCAACGGATTATTGGTGAAGATATTACACTGAAAACCCGCCTGGCGCCTGCTGATATGCTGGTGTGGGGCGATTCAGGAATGATTGAGCAGGTTCTCCTGAATCTGGTGGTCAATGCCCGTGACGCCATGCCGGAAGGCGGCCATATCACCATGGAGCTGGAGAGCTGCATCGTGGATGAGCTGGTGGCTAAAGCGCATAAAGCTAAGGCCGGTGCGTTTGTCCTCCTGCGGGTGCGGGATGACGGATTCGGCATTGCTGCCGAACATTTGCCCCATGTTTTCGAGCCCTTCTACACCACCAAAGTGGCGGGCAAAGGGACTGGCCTGGGGCTGGCCACCTTGCATGGCATTGTGGAGCAACACCACGGTTGGGTGGGCGTTGAGAGCGAAGTGGGGCAGGGGACCACCTTTTCTGTTTATCTTCCACGCTTATCGACGACGAAGCGGCCTGACGCCGAGCAAACCGAACCAGTGCTCATGGATGGGGGAAAGGAAACCATTTTGGTGGTGGAGGACGAAAAGTCGCTGAGAATGCTGGCGGTCCGTATTTTAAGGCACCGTGGCTACCGTTTGCTGGAAGCGTCCGACGGGGAGGAGGCGCTCAAGATATGGCGGGAGCATCATCATGAAATCGACTTGCTTGTGACGGACGTGATCATGCCCGGGGGGATTTCCGGGGGCAAGCTGGCGGATCAATTGCGGGGAGAGAAGCCCGGGCTCAAGGTCATCTACATGAGTGGCTATTCAGGGGACGTGACCGGAGCCGGGTTGGATTTGAGTGAAGGCCGGCAGTTTCTGCAGAAGCCTTTCTCCCCTGCCAAACTCGTCCAGATGGTGCGAGACTATCTGGATGCCGTGTAGAGCCGACCCGGAAATCCCGGATGATTATTTATTAGCGGAGTGATCCCTCTTGAGGAAGTAATTGGCCCAGCCGGAACTGTGCGCCAGTTGTGTTTTTTGAGGGGGCACGTAGGCCGTCCGCATTTCGTCAAGCTTGCCGTCGCTTTTCTTGCGTTCATAAACGCGCGTCCATACACAGGGGCGTTGGTTCGGATAGGCCTCGCACATCCCCTTTGCACTTCCGCCACACGGCCCATTGCGTTGCTGCTTGGCGCATTGCCCCTTGGGGCAGCAGAAGGCCATATCCGCCAGGGCGCAGTCGCCGCAATCCTGACATCCGTACAGTAACATTTTAGCCGTATGCTCATTGGCGTGTGAAAGGCGAGACAGGGTGGAAGTGTCGCCAATCCACTTGTAGTACCGGGTCAACAGGCGTGCGATGAGGCTGCTCCGTTCAAACACGAGCCGGTGGAACATTTTCGAGAATTCGTAGCTCCAGATGCGTTGTCCCTTTTCAATCCGCTTTACCACATCTTCATCCAATCCGGGTGAAGCGTAATCGACCGGCGGGGGGAAGGCGTAATATTCGCCTGCCCGGCCGAATGACACCTCGGGAATAAACTCCGCCCAGCGTGATTCCAGCTCAGCGGCGCGTGTGATGATGAACTTGAAGTCGTCGGGTTTCAGGGCAAACCCGCCAATATGCACGCCACTGAACCCCATGCCCTTGAACATGGCAACCATCTTGGCCGCCCGCTCCAGGCGCTTGGCCTTCCCCTTGTCGGGGTCCTTGGACTCCTCCTCAATCACATGCAGGAGCTCGTCGGTCACCACGCAGCCCGGCACCAGACCGGCATTCATGGTTTTGGCGGCGCCCAGGCTCAGGACATAGACATTTCCCAGAACGGGAGTGTTCAGGCCGCGACTTCGCAGATACCGCTTGATTTCGAGAAACTTGCGCATGTCATAGCCGAGTTGTGGAATGATGTAGTCGGCTCCGGCCGTGATTTTCTTTTCCAGCTTGAAAAACTGGGTCAGCAGTTCCGCTTCGGTTGCCTTGAACGGCGAAACGGCGGCGGCGACCAGGAAGTGGGTCGGCGGAATTTTAGTCGTGCTTCCCTTTTTGGAGCCGGGCACCTCAAGCCCTGCATTCAGCGTTTTGATGTATTTGATGGCCTGGACGGAATCAAGATCAAACACGCTGGCTGCATTTCCCTCATATCCACCCGATGGGTAATCGCCTGAAATGACCAGCAGATTATTAGCCCCTGCCCGCGCCAGAGCCATCAGGCGTGATTCCATGGCGTTCCGGTTCATGTCCCGGCAGGAGAAGTGAACCAGCACGTCCATACCCGTTCTGAGAATCTCCGGAGCCAGGGCGTCCGGGATCATGGCGGTGTTTCCACCCGGATTATCGGTCAGGCTGACGGCATGGACTTTAGGGAGTGTGCCGACCGCCCCCTGTGCAAAAAGAAGCGCGGCATCCAGACTGGCCCCTTCCTTGCCCCGCCCGGGTACAAATTCACACGTGATCACGAATTCACCATTTAACAATGCATCTTTTAACATGTTTTTTCTCCCAGTGCGTTTTTATGAACGGGTTCTGTTTTGACTTCCGGCTCCGGCAAGATCAACGGCTTGTTGGATAATCCGGATGACAGGATCAGTCCTGAAATCAGAAAACCCGCACCTACAAGAAATGAAACCGGGCCGGCTTGTTGCGCGTAATGATCCTTTAGCCAGGCCACAATCTGCGGCCCGACAATACCGGCCGTTGACCAGGCCGTGAGAATGGCGCCATAGACCAGAGGCATCCGCACGCCCCCGAATACATCCATGACAAAGGCGGGCATGGCGCCGAACCCACCGCCGTAGCAAAGCAGGACATAACACACCAGCGCGGCAAAGAGCCAGGGGTTAGCTACCCGGGACAAGACCAGAAAGGCCACGATCTGGGAGGCCAGCATGATGCGGAAGACTTCCACTCGACCGATGCGGTCCGAGAGCCATCCCCAGAAAAGACGCCCCACCCCGTTAAAGAGAGAACTGACCGCGATCAGGGTGGCCCCCGCCGATACCAGGGAGGCTGTGGGCAGGGCCGGGTTGTCCTTGCTGAGCAAGTCTTGCAGCAGGGGGGACTGAAACCCGATGATGGCAATACCTGCCACAATGTTACAGAAAAAGACACTCCACATCGTCAGGAATCGACGCGAAAGCAAGTAGGTACTGAGGGGAATGCATGCATTCGCCCCTTCGCTTCCGGTGATGAGGGGGGCTGAATACCCGGTCGGGGAAAATCCTGGCGGCGGATTCTCAAGAACGGTACCGCACCCTGTGGCGGCGGCCAGAAAGAAAACGCCCAGAATCGCAAAGACATAGATCAGATTATTCCCTGTGGCTATCATCAGGAGGGGCGCCAACCCCTTGCTCATCACCATAGCGCCCAGTCCGAACCCCATGATTACCATGCCGGTGACTAAACCCTTCCGGTCAGGAAACCACTTGGCGACTGTCGCCACCGGGGTTACATAGCCGAGTCCGAGCCCTGTGCCACCGATCACTCCATAGCCCAGATAGAGGAGGGGAAGTGACTCAAGATATAAGGCCAGGGCGGCCATCAGTGTGCCGGTACCGAATAGCACTCCGCCCAGCATCGCCAAACGACGGGGGCCCCATTTGGCCAGATTCATTCCGCCCCAGGCGGCGGCCAGACCCAGAAAGCAAATGGCGAGGCTGAAGACCCAGGCCACCTGGGAATGGCTCCAGTGATACCGGGTCATCAATGGCATCTGGAAATAACTCCAGGCATACACCGAGCCCAGGCAGATCTGGAGACTGGTTCCTGCAGCGGCAATCTGCCAACGTTTAGAGTTGAGCGACATCGTCATCCTTCGGGGTTCAGGGTTATCTGGTTAAACTGAAGAACAGGATGACGCAGTCGCGAACGGCATTATTGTATAAACAGGCGTTAATGTTGGATAATCAGGCGTCCACGGAAAACGCTTTATGAAAGCGGGCTCTTTCGGTATGGTCTGATGGTTTGAGTGTTAAAGGAAGTCCTTGTTTATGGAAACAAAGAAAAAAATACGAATTTTGTCGGGGATTCAGCCTTCGGGCAAGTTGCATCTGGGGAATTACTTCGGGATGATGAAGCCGGCGTTGGCCCTTCAGCAGCAGGGGGATGCTTTTCTGTTTATAGCCGACTACCACGCCTTGACCTCGGTCTCTGATCCCCAGGTGTTGCGGCAGAATATCCAGGATGTCGCGCTTGACTTTCTGGCCTGTGGGCTGGACACCCGTCGTACCGTATTCTTCCGTCAGAGCGATGTGCCGGAGGTGCTGGAATTGACGTGGTTGCTGTCGATTGTGACGCCGATGGGGTTGTTGGAGCGGTGTCATTCCTTTAAGGATAAGACCACGAAGGGCATTGCGGCCTCGCATGCGCTCTTCTCTTATCCGGTGTTGATGGCGGCTGATATTCTCGAGGTGCAGGCTACCACGGTTCCGGTGGGGCGCGATCAGAAGCAGCATGTGGAAGTGGCGCGTGATATTGCCGTGAAGTTCAACCTGCAGTTTGGCGAGACATTTGCGATTCCCGAGCCGGTCATCCGGGAGGACGTGGCGGTGGTGCCCGGTCTGGATGGCCAGAAGATGTCCAAGTCTTATAACAACACGATCGAGTTGTTCGGGACTGAGAAAGACACCAAGGCGCGCATCATGCGGATTGTGACGGATAGTACGCCCCTGGATCAGCCCAAGGACCCTGCGGCCTGTCATATCTTCGCCTTGTACAAGCTGTTTGCCTCGGACGCAGAGCGGGCGGAGATGGATGCGAGATATCGTGTGAGCGGCTTCGGGTATGGCACGGCTAAAAAGGCGCTTTTCGAAAAAGTGTGGTCTTATTTTGAACCTTTTCGTAAACGCCGGGAAGAGCTCCGGAAAGAGCCCGCCTATGTGGAGGCGGTATTGAAAGAGGGGGCGGAGCGGGCCCGGGTTGAAGCCCGTAAAACGTTATCTGCCGCCCGCCGGGCCGTGGGGTTGGAATAAAGGATTTTTATGACGCAAATGGTTGTTCAGGATGATTATAAGGTGTCACTCGAGGTGTTCGAGGGGCCGCTCGACCTGCTTCTTTATCTGATCAAGAAGGATGAAGTGGATATTTATAATATCCCGATTGAGAAGGTCACCAAACAGTACATGGAGTATCTCTCCCTGATGAAGCTGTTGGACCTCAACATTGCCGGTGAATTTATTGTCATGGCCGCCTCGCTGATGATGATCAAGAGCCGCATGCTGCTCCCCGTGGATGTGCGCCCGGACATCGAGGAGGAAGAGGAGGATCCCCGCTGGGAACTCGTCAAGCAGCTGGTCGAGTACAAGAAATTCAAGGAGGCGGCCTCCCATCTCCAACATCGTGAATACCTCCAGGAAAACGTGTTTGCTCTCGGTAGCGATGCCGCGGCGGGTGTGGATGAAGGGCCGGGGATCGGGCTGGGGGATGTCAGTCTGTTTGATCTGATCACGGCCTTCAATGATGCCTTGAAGAAAGTCAAAGTCGAGGATTTCGGCGAGATTCACGACGAGCGTTTTACAGTGACGGATAAGATTGAGTTTGTGCTGGTGACGCTGAAGGCCCAGGGGAAGGTGAGCTTTTCGGCCCTGTTTGAAAAGGCGGCCAGCCGGAATGAGATCGTTTGCACGTTTCTAGCCGTGCTGGAGCTGATCCGGCTGCGTCAGCTGATGGCGCAGCAGGAGGGGGATTTTGGTGAAATCGTGATTGTGTCGAAAGCGGAAGCGTAAGGGGTGTATGGTATGGAGGCAATACAGGTGGAGCTAAAACAAGTTCTCGGGGCAATCATTTTTGCGGCGCGCCAACCTTTGTCAGTGGGCGCGATCCGGAAAATCTTGCAGGAAACAGCGGAGATCAATCGCGAAGAAGCGGGTGTCTATGGCCCGGTCAAGGACGCGGAGCTCAAGGCCTGCCTGCGGCAATTACAGACGGAATGTGAGACGGGCAAGACCGGCGTGCATCTGGTGGAAAATGCGGATGGATTCCGCTTCCAGAGTGATCCCACCGGTGGACCCTGGGTCCGCCATATGTTAAATGTCGGGAAGCCGACCCGCTTATCCCGGCCGGCACTGGAAACCCTCGCGATCATTGCCTATCGCCAGCCCATCTCCCGCGCCGAACTCGAAGCGGTGCGGGGCGTGGCGGTGGATCATGTGATCCGCATGCTGATGGAGATGCAGCTGATCAAGATTGTCGGCCGTAGCGAACTGCCGGGGCGTCCCATGCTGTATGGCACTACGGCGTTGTTCCTTGAGCATTTCGGCCTCAAGGAGGTCAAGGATCTGCCTGGCATTGCGGAATTGAGCCGGATGGATGCATTGCGCCAGAAACAGGACGACAGCACCAAGGAAGCGGCGGCGACGGTGGCTCCCGCCCTTGAGGTTCCCTCCGAAGATCCGACGGATCCGTCCGATCCGACGGATGACGAGGACGATGAGGATGACGAGGACGATGAGGATGACGAGGACGAAGACGACGACGAGGACGACGAAGATCACTCAGAAGAGGAGAAATGATGAGCTTGGAATCGGTGCGGAAGAAAATAGATAACGTGGACGAGAAGCTGGTCAAACTCCTGAATGAGCGAACCCGTTATGCGCTGGAGATCGGGGCCCTGAAAAAGAAGGATGGCCAGAGCATTTATGTTCCTGCCCGTGAAAAGCAGGTTTTGGATCGTGTGGCGAAGTTGAGCACGGGGCCGTTGATGGATAAGTCGATTCGCGCGATCTACCGGGAGATCATGTCAGCTGCCCTGGCTCTTGAGAAGAATCTCAAGGTAGCCTATATGGGGCCACCCTCCACGTTTTCGCACCAGGCCGCCCGGTGCCGCTTCGGAGGCAGTGTGGATTATTTGTCCTGTGAAACCATCAGTGATGTGTTTGATGCCGTTGAGAAGCAGATGGCGGATTACGGCGTGGTGCCGGTTGAGAATTCAACGGAGGGGGCTGTAACCTATACCTTGGACCGGATGACGGAGACCTCGCTGAAAATCTGTGCGGAGTTATCGCTGCCTGTCTCCCAGAATCTCCTATCCAAGGGCCCTCGCGAGAAAATCAAGAAACTGTATAGCCATCCCCAGGTCCTGGGGCAGTGCCGGCAGTGGTTGCAACGCGAAATGGCGGGCGTGGATTTGATCCCTGTGGCCAGCACGGCAAGGGGAGCTGAATTAGCGGCCAAGGAGGAGTGCGCCGGGGCCCTGGCCAGTTCATTGGCGGCGGAAATATACGGGCTGAATACGCTGGAGTCCGATGTCCAGGACCTCAGCGGCAATACCACCCGTTTCCTGGTCATTGGGCACAGTCAGAATCAGCCGACCGGCGATGACAAGACATCGCTGCTGTTCGCGGTTCAACATAAGGCGGGCACCTTGTACGGGGCCTTGGAGTCGTTTCAGAAATATGGCCTGAACCTGACCAAGATCGAGTCGCGCCCCAGTCGCAGTAAGCGTTGGGAATATTTCTTCTTTGTGGACATTGAGGGCCATGCCGAGGATAAAAAAGTGAAGCTGGGTTTGCGGGATCTCGGCAGGCATTGTGCCTTGCTGACGGTGCTGGGGTCCTATCCCAAGGCGTAACCCCGGGATGTGGAAGGGAGTCGTTTATGACGTTTAATGAATTGGCGAGACCGTGGGTGGCGGGCCTGGGCGTCTATGAGCCCGGACGGCCGATTGAAGAAGTGGCGCGTGAAATGGGATTTGAGAACGCGGGCGATATTATCAAGCTCGCTTCCAATGAGAATGCCTTGGGCGTCTCGCCCAAGGCGGTGGCTGCCATGAAGCACGCGGCGCGTCAGATGCATCTCTACCCTGATGGGGGCGCCTTTTACTTGCGTCAGGCGCTTGCAAAAAAGCTGAATGTCTCGCCGGACCAGATTATTGCCGGAGCTGGCAGTAACGAATTGATTGAGTTCATCGGGCATGTCTTTCTGGATGTGTCGACATCCATCGTGATGGCGGAGCGTGCGTTTGTGGTGTACAAGCTGGTGGCGGATATGTTCCGGGCCCGGACTATCAAGGTCCCCATGCAGGCGTTTACGCACGATCTGGACGCCATGCTCGCCGCTATCACGCCGGAGACGCGCGTGGTGTTTGTGGCGAATCCGAATAATCCGACGGGCACCATGGTGGGGCAGGCCGCCCTGGACCGGTTTATGGAACGTGTGCCGGAACATGTGCTGGTGGCGTTCGACGAGGCCTATATCGAATTGTTGCCCCCGGATCGGCAGCCCGATTGTCTCAAGTATGTGCGCGCCGGGCGCAAGGTGATTGTGCTCCGGACCTTTTCAAAAACCTATGGACTGGCCGGCCTGCGGATCGGCTACGGTGTGGCATCCGAAGAGTGCATTAAGTTGCTGCAGCGCGTCCGCCAGCCGTTCAATACCGCGGCCATGGCCCAGGTGGCGGCGATCGCGGCACTGGACGATGATGAGTTTGTTGAACGGACCCGCGCCATGACCCGGGACGGGGTGGCGTACTTTGAGGCGACGTTCCGCAAAATGAAGCTGGAATTTGTGCCTACCTCCGCCAACTTCATCATGGTCAAGGTGGGCCCGGGACGGAAGATCTTTGACGCCATGCAGCGGCAAGGGGTGATTGTGCGGCCCATGGATCCTTATGGTCTTCCAGAATATATCCGGATCACCATCGGAACCCGTACAGAGAATAAGCGTTGTGTCTCTGTGCTTAAGAAGGTCCTTAAAGATGTATAACCACCCCCTCTCCCTCCAGGGGAGAGGGCTGGGGTGAGGGTGCTGACAGATATGCAAAAAATCGCCATTATCGGATTAGGGCTGATGGGCGGCTCACTGGGGCTGGCCTTGAAGCGTCGGGGATTGGCCACCGTCAGCGCCTCCGCCCGTCGTGAGGACACCCGCCGTCGGGCCTTAGCCATGGGTGCGGCGGACGAGGTCTTTGAAACCCCGCAGGCGGCGTTGCGTGGGGCTGATGTGGCTGTATTTTGCACGCCGGTCTGTAGCATTCCCCAGCTGGCCGAAGCGTGCCTGTCGGCGTTTGAGCCCGGTTGTGTGGTGACAGATGTCGGCAGCACCAAGTCCGGTCTGGCAAGGGAGATGTCCTCTCTTTTCAAGGGAACCGGCCTGGTGTTTGTGGGGAGTCACCCGATGGCCGGTTCTGAGAAAACCGGGATTGAGGTGGCCCGTGCCGATCTCTATGAGAAGGCCGTGACGGCGCTGACGCCGCTGACGGGCACTTCGGAAGCGGCGATCGAGCGCATCGGGCAGCTCTGGAAAGGCGTGGGCTCGGGGGTGGTGAGGGTGTCGCCTGAGGCTCATGATGAACTGGTTGCGCGCAGCAGCCACTTACCCCATCTTATTGCCGCCCTGCTGGTGGCGACCGCCGGTCGCGATCAACCTGTTGATTTGCCGAAATTCTGTGGCCCGGGTTTCCGTTCGACCACCCGTGTGGCGTCCGGCTCACCCGAGATGTGGCATGACATCGTGAAAACCAACCGGATCGCCATTCTCGCTGAATTACGCGCCTGTGAGACTCAGCTGGGCGGACTGATCGCGGCCATTGAAAAGCAGGAGTACGGCGAGGTCAAGGCGTTCCTCGAGCGCGCCCGGACGCTCCGGCATGCGTTGGTCGAATAAATCCGCCTCAGTCAAAAAACTCCGCCAGCGGATCACGCCCGTAGCGGCGCGGGCGGCCATGGCGGTTGGGGCGGCTGGCTTCACGTTCCAATTGCTTCAACAGGTTTTCAACAGATCTCAAATTCCATTCAGCGTCTGCATTTTGATCTTCAAGTTCTCGCCGGATCTTATGGCTGAAACGGGGATCCTCTGTCCGGTTTTTAAAGTCCCAGGCCGGGTCATGTTTAACCTGTTTGATCTCCGATTTGGTTGAACGCAGGGATTGCTTCAACTGACGGGTCAGGTTCTGGATCAAACTGACCGCACTGTGAGCTCCTACGCCGGATTCGCCGCCATCGCAGCGCGCCAGGATGTTATAGAGGGCATTGGTGTCGCGCTGGCGGTAGGCGGCCTGCGCTTCATGCCAGAGCGCCTTGCGGGCTTCAGACATCTGGCCATGGTGATCCGGATGAAGATGCCGGACAATGGAGCGATACAACTCCTTGGCCGTCTTGCCTTCCTCGCCTGACTGTTCAGATGGGCGCGGGGGCGAACGGAGGCCCGTCAGCTCTTCGAAAAAATCGCTAAAGCCCCCCTCTGAGTCATCGGGGATGTCGTCGAAATCACCTTCCTCCTCGAAAAGGTCGTCAAATGAAGGGTCTGCATTTTTTTTCCGCTTCCGCTCCATCGCTTCCTCCCATTGCCGGTCTTCCTCCTCGGCCTCATCCGGATGGGCCCGGCGCCAAAGCAGTTTTTTATAAGCGGCCCCCTCCGGGAGGTGGTAGCGCGCGGCGAGCGCCTGGATTTCAAAGATGGTATTTCTGTTCGCGTCAAGTGCCTGCACCAGTGCGCGTTGCCGGGTGAGCAGATTCCCGAAATGCTGGTGAACCCAGGCGCGGAAGCCGGGGACGTCTTCCTCATGGTACCGTTTTAAGAGGGCTTTATGCCTGTCGAGTTCCCGCTCGGCCTTTTGATAGTCCTTGAGCGCTTTATTCCGGATCGTACTCGTATTCAGGCAGATCAAGGCTGAGCCCGTCCTTATTTGGGCGCGCGTGACATATGGTTTGGGCGTGGGGCGGTATCGTGGCTTCATCTACCGGATGTAATCAAATTTCGTTATTCAGCACAATCCCGGGAATATGCTATAGACATGAATAGTAGTGAACTTAGGAGGGGCGACGATGATGAAAAAAATCTTTACAGGGCCGGGGGAACGCAATGAATTGGGGCGTGCCTTGATGCTGGGTATGAATTTTGCGGTGGGGATGGCGGTCTTTGCGTTTCTGGGCTATTACATCGATTCGAAGCGCGGTGCGGGGGCAATGGCTTTTACCGTGGTTGGAATCGGGCTGGGGTTGGCCTATGGGGCCTATGAGGTGTGGATTGTGATCCGGATGCTCAATGAGCAGGCACGCAAGGCCACAACCCCCGGCTCCAAAGACCAGAGTGGCGGGGATGTGTTTTGATCGTTCATTCCGTCAGGGAGCGGATGAACGCCTGGCTATGGAGCGTGGGGATCATGCTCTCCTGTGTGGTGTCATTGGTGCTGGTGGGCTTGCTCGTGGCCGAGCCCTGCTGGTGGACGGCCTGCAGCGGATGGATCCTGGTGGCTGTCAATAGTATCGTGCTAAGGGTGATCAATGAGCGTGCGATTGGTGTTTCGCGGGCGGCTTTTGTCAGGTGGGGCGTGGTCCTCAACTCAATCAGGATGTTGACCCTGGCGGGGATTTTTGTTTACATGACCTTGAGTTTTCAAAGCGGGCGTTCAAGTTTTCTGATAGCAGGCTTTTCTGCCTTCTTTTTCATGATGCCTTTTGAATTAATGCAGCTTTTGAAATCACAGGACAAGGTGGTTGGAAATTTTGAGTGCGGATGTAATACAGACCAATGCCGTTGAGGTTGTTAACCTGATTCAGGCGAAAAGTGCTGCCGTTCAAGCCTACACGATGCATCACGTGGCGGATTCAACCGTTTGGGCCTGGTTGCCCGGTCTTCATATGTCCCTGCCATTCGGGTTCACGGTTCATGCGGTGATGATGCTCGCCGTGGCGCTGCTGCTTATTGTGGTGCTGGGGTGGCTTGGTCGAAAAAATCAGCAGGTGCCGACCGGTTTGCTTAATGCCGTTGAAGCCATTGTGAAGTTCATCCGTGATGAAATGGTCATTCCCTTCCTTGGCCAGAAGGATGGCACCCAGATGGCTCCGATGTTTTGCACCCTTTTCTTTTTTATCCTGATCATGAATCTGGCCGGGCTGATTCCCTGCCTGTACACCGCGACTTCAGATCTGGGCGTGACTGCCGCCCTCGCCTCGATCACGCTGGGCTTTATGATTTTCGGGGCCATTTATAAAAACGGCGTGGTGGCTTTTTTCAAGGGGTTTGCCCCGCCCGGCATTCCCAAGCCCATGCTGGTCATGATTGTTCCCATAGAGATGATCAGCCTGTTTATCCGGGCCATGGCGTTGGCCATCCGGTTGTTTGCCAATATGCTGGCAGGCCATCTGATTATTTATTCCTTGCTTGGAATGATCGTGATGTATGGATATTTTGCCGCTCCTGCGTTGGTGGGGGCTCTCGGGATCTATCTGCTTGAGGTTTTCGTGGCGTTCTTGCAGGCGTATATTTTCACGTTACTGTCCGCGATTTTCATCGGGGAGCGGTATCATCCGGCCCATTAAAAGGATGGGGCGGGGCAATCAGGCTGGGGTTTGTCGGAGTGTGTAGACTGAGTATTTAGAAAGGAAAACGGTATGTTAACAGGATCAGTAGCAGGTATTGGAGCAGGATTGGTGGCCATTGGCGCAGGTTTGGGGATTGGCTGGGTGGGGGCATCGGCGGTGGGTGCGATGGCGCGGCAGCCCGAAATGGCTCCGAAAATCCAGGTGACCATGTTGATTGTTGCCGCCCTGGTTGAAGGTACAGCGCTGTTTTGTGCCGTCATCTGTCTGCTTGGAAAGTAAACCGGCATGGAAGACGCCGTTCATACTCAGGCTGTTGCGGAAATTCCTGCAGCCGGTGCCCATGAAGCCTCCACGAACGTTTTGGATGTGGCGCCTTTCATGGTTGTCCTTACGTGGATCACCTTTGCCTTATTGACGGCGGTGCTCTACAAGGTGGCCTGGAAGCCGATCCTTAAAATGCTCGATTTGCGCGAGAAATCCATCCGGGATGCGCTGGCTCAAGCGGAGTCGGCCCGTCTCGGGGCGGAGGCCACTGTGGCGCGGAATCGGGAGATGATCCAGGCGGCGGAGAAAGAGTCCCAGCGTTTGGTGGCGGAGGCACGGGCCGCGGCGCAGGAATCGGCCCGACTCATCCGGGAACAGGCGGAACAGAAAACCCGGGCACTGGTTGAGGAGGCAGGACGCGAGATTGCCGCGGCGACCGAGCAGGCCAGAATTGTGCTGCGCAAGGAAACGACGGAGCTGGCTGTTTCACTGGCCGGTAAAATCCTTGCGGAAAATATGGATACCGAGCGCAACCGGGCGTTGGCCCATGCGCTCTCGAAGGAGATGCAGCGCCTGTGAAACTACGTTCCAGAGCGGCTCACCGATATGCCCAGGCATTGCACGACCTCGCGACAGGGGAGGACGTGCTTGAGGCGGTAGGGGGCGATCTGGTTGGGATCCAGAAAGATCTGGAGAGCTCTGGTGAGCTTCGTGTCTTTATGGGAAATTACCAGCATGCTTCGGCGAGGCGGGAGCAAGCCCTGAAAGCCTTGTTCGCCACCCGGGTTCATCCGTTGGTCTGGCGGTTTCTCCGTTTTCTGGAATCCAAGCGGCGTCTGGGGCTGGTGGGTGAAATTTGCATGGATTTCAGGGAGCAGGAAGAGCGGCGTCTGGGGATCATGCGGGGGCGGTTGACCTCTGCCTTTCCCCTGTCGTCCGGGCAGGTGCAGGAACTGGCCAGCCAGGCGGGAAGCCGCATCTGCAAGCAGTTGATATTGGAGACTGAAGAGAATCCCGCGCTGCTGGGCGGTTGCCGGTTGCAGGTAGGGGATAAGGTGTATGATTTTAGTCTGGCGGCGCAATTGCGCATGATCAGGCAAACGATGATGGCCGGATAACGGCAAGGCGGGCGTATGGCTGTTGATTTAAGACCTGAGGAAATTGCATCTATTCTGAGAAAACAGATCTCGGATTTTGATCAGAAGGTGGATGTATCCGAAACTGGCACCGTGTTGAGTGTCGGCGATGGCATTGCCCATGTCGACGGACTGTCCGGGGTCATGGCCGGGGAATTGATCGAGTTCCAGGCGGGCCTGACCGGGCTGGTGCTGAATCTTGAAGCGGATAATGTCGGGGTGGCCATTTTTGGTGATGACCGGGGCATTAAAGAAGGGGATACCGTCCGCCGGACGGGTAAGATCGCCTCGGTGCCTGTGGGTGAGGCGGTGGCGGGTCGCGTGGTTGATGCGTTAGGCCGTCCGATTGACGGAGGGGCACCCATCAAGAGCACCGAAATGCGTAAAATTGAAATCAAGGCGCCGGGCATTATTGACCGGGCCGACGTGCGCGAGCCGCTTCAGACCGGGATCAAGGTGATTGATGCCTTGACGCCTATCGGGCGTGGCCAGCGGGAGTTAATCATCGGGGATCGCAAGACCGGCAAAACCTCGCTCGCGATTGACACGATTATCAATCAGCGTGGCGAGAATGTCATGTGCTTCTATGTCGCCATTGGCCAGAAACGCTCGACCGTGGTACAGATCTGTGAAAAATTGAAGAAATACGGGGCGATGGAGTATACGACCGTGATTGCCGCAACCGCGTCGGATCCGGCTCCCATGCAGTTTCTGGCGGGCTATACGGGGTGTGCCATGGCGGAGTACTTCCGCGACAGTGGGCGCCATGCCCTGATCATTTTCGACGATTTGACCAAGCAGGCACAGGCTTACCGGCAGTTGTCCCTGTTGCTTCGCCGTCCTCCCGGCCGTGAGGCCTTTCCGGGTGATATTTTCTATTTGCATAGCCGGTTATTGGAACGTGCGGCCAAACTGAGCCCCGAAAAGGGCGGGGGTAGTCTGACGGCCCTGCCGATTGTGGAAACCCAGGCGAGCGACGTGTCTGCCTATATTCCGACAAATGTGATTTCGATCACCGATGGTCAGATTTTCCTGGAGACGGACGCGTTCAATGCCGGGCAGCGGCCCGCCATCAATCCGGGGATCTCCGTCTCGCGGGTCGGTGGCGATGCCCAGCTTAAAGCCATGAAGCAGACGGCCGGTTCGTTGCGGTTGGAGTTGGCTCAATATCGTGAATTGGCGGGTTTCTCGCAATTCGCCTCGGACTTGGATGCCGCGACGCGCAAACAGTTGGATCGCGGACGGCGGCTCATGGAGTTGATGAAGCAGAATGTGCACGCCACGATTCCGGTGGCCAAGCAGGTCGCAGTGATTTATGCGGGGACTCAGGGCTATCTGGATTCCATTCCCGTGGACAAGATCCGGGCCTTTGAGTTCGAGTTATATGAGGCGCTGGATCGTGCCCCCAGTGAATACCTGACCTTGTTTGCCAAGGAAAAAGTGATGACGCCTCAAGTGAAGGCGGCTCTGGATGCGGTTCTGAAACGTTTATCCGTGAAGACGGCTTGACCGGGGACGCCAGCGCATGCCGACTCTAAAAGAATTTAACGTCAAGCTGATGAGCCTGCGAAGCACGCGGAAAATGACCAAGACCATGAAACTGGTCTCCGTCAACAAGCTGCGCCGGGCGCAGGAGGCGGAGCGACGTGTCCATCGGATCGCCTTGCGGATGTCCGGGATTCTCGGCCAGATGGGGTTGGGCATGGTGTGTGGCGAGCATCCTCTGGTCATTACCCGTAAGCCGGTCAGGAATATCCTGGTGCTGCTGATTACTTCCGACCGGGGATTATGCGGCGGGTTCAATAATAATCTGGTCAAGACGGTGACCCACTGGCTGAAACAGCAGGAGGAGCAGGGGCATGCGGTGGTGGTGAGCTTCTGTGGCCGGCGCGGGTATACCTCTCTGAAGAACCATGTGACGGTGGAACGGTATTATGAAGACGTCATGGGAAAGCCGGACTTTATTCATGCCCACCGCATTGCGCGTGAAATTCAGGGGGCCTTTGTGCATAAACGGGTGGATGAGGTGTATCTGGCCTACAACACGTTAAAAGGGGCCATGGCTCAACAGCCGGTGGTCGAGAAACTCATTCCGATTACGCCTGCGACGTTGTGCGGGGGACCCGGAACCGCCCCTTCAGGAAACTGGATGATGGAGCCGAGCGCCGAAGAGGTGCTCCACGCCTTGCTTCCCCGCATCATCAGTTTGACCGTGTATCTGGCGATGCTCAACAGTTCAGTGGGTGAACATAATGCCCGCATGAAGGCAATGGAGCAGGCGAGTTCAAATGCCGATAGTTTGATCAAACAGATTACGCTGCAGCGGAATCGAGCCCGGCAGGCGGCGATTACAACGGAATTGACAGAGATTGTGGCCGGCGCTGAGGCGCTGAAATAGAGAGAGTTTAAAGAGGGACTTATGAGCATGGAAAATACAGTCGTGAACGGGCGGGTGGCTCAGGTGCTTGGCCCGGTGGTGGATGTCGAATTTCCCGAAAATCAGTTGCCCTTCATCATGACGGCGTTGAAGGTGACCAACCCGTATATTGACGATCAGCCCTGGAACCTGACGCTCGAGGTTTCCCAGCATCTGGGCAACAACCTGGTGCGTGCCATCGCGATGGATGCCACCGATGGGTTGGTGCGCGGCATGGAGGTCCGGAATACAGGTGATCGCATCACGGTTCCGGTGGGAGCGGGGACGCTGGGGCGCGTGATGAATCTGCTGGGTGATCCTATTGATGACGCCGGGCCCATTCCCTGCGAAAAGCGTATGCCGATCCATCGTTCCGCTCCCCTTTTCCAGGATCAGGATACACAGGATAGTATTCTGGTCACGGGCATCAAGGTGATTGACTTGCTCGCTCCCTACAAAAAGGGGGGCAAGATTGGATTGTTCGGCGGGGCAGGGGTAGGTAAAACCGTGCTGATTCAGGAATTGATCCGGAATATTGCTACGGAGCACGGCGGATATTCCGTATTTGCCGGGGTTGGTGAGCGAACGCGTGAGGGAACTCAGCTCTACCGCGAAATGCGGGAGTCCGGCGTGATCAAGAAAACATCCATGGTCTTCGGCCAGATGAATGAGCCGCCCGGCGCCCGCGCCCGGGTGGCGCTTTCCGCGCTGACCGTCGCGGAATATTTCCGTGATGAACTCCGGCAGGATGTACTGCTGTTCATCGATAATATCTTCCGCTTTACCCAGGCAGGCTCGGAAGTATCCGCCCTCTTAGGCCGTATTCCCTCGGCGGTGGGCTATCAACCTACGCTTGGAACGGATATGGGCGATTTGCAGGAGCGGATTACCTCGACGAAAAACGGGTCTATTACCTCGATCCAGGCGGTGTATGTCCCGGCTGACGACTATACCGATCCCGCGCCCGCCACGACCTTTGCCCATTTGGACGCCACCACGGAGTTATCCCGTGCGATTTCCGAACTTGGCATTTATCCGGCCGTCGATCCTCTGGCGTCGTCTTCCTCGATCCTGTCTCCGGACATTGTCGGTGAGGAGCATTATCAGGTGGCACGCGGGGTTCAGGAAATTCTGCAGCGCTACAAGGAATTGCAGGATATCATCGCCATCATGGGAATGGATGAGCTTTCGGCGGAAGACCGGCTGACCGTGGAGCGCGCCCGAAAAGTCCAGAAATTCCTGTCACAGCCGTTTTTCGTGGCGGAGCAGTTTACCGGCATGGCGGGAGCCTATGTGCAGATTGCCGACACGGTCCGGTCGTTCAAGGAAATCCTCGAGGGTAAGCACGATCTGATCCCCGAGCAGGCCTTCTATATGGTTGGCCGGATTGATGATGTGCTGGAGAAGGCGCAGAAACTCGCGGGAGGCAAGGCGTGACGTTTAAAGTCCTGATCACGACGCCTGATAAGATTTATTACGATGGCCTTGCCGACCGTCTGGTCTGCCCGGAAGTGGAAGGTTATTTCGGAGTTCTGGCGCGTCATGCCCAGATGGTGGCCGCTGTCGGGACAGGCATCATCAAGATAAATCTGGGGCCTCAAACTAAATTTATCGTGGTGGATGGCGGGGTCGCGGAAGTCACTCCGGAGGCCACGAGTATTCTGGCCGATTTCGCTGTTCTTGCCGAAAATCAGGCTGATGCGGAAGTTAAGCTGGCAGAAGCCCTCGCGCGCCAGGTGGCGCCGGTTTTCTTGCATTGATCAATTTACAAGCAGCACATGGGAGGTATTTGATATGAGCATCATCAGTGATAAAATCGAGACATTGGCATTGCATGCCGGGCAGGATCCTGATTCAGCAACCTTAGCTCGCGCGGTGCCGGTTTACCGGACCAGCTCCTATGTGTTTAAAAATGCAGAGCACGCTGCTAACTTGTTTAGCCTGAAAGAGTTAGGTAATATCTACACCCGCTTGATGAATCCAACCCAGGATGTGTTAGAGAAGCGGGTGGCGGCGTTGGAGGGGGGAGCGGCGGCGCTGGCGGTGGCCTCAGGGACCAGCGCCATTTTCTACGCGATTATTAATATTTGTCAGGCGGGTGATGAATTTGTGTCTGCCAAGAATCTTTATGGCGGGACCTACACCCAGTTCAATGACATCCTGCCGCATTTCGGCATCAAGTGTACGTTTGTGGATTCCCGTGACCCGCTCAATTTTGCCAAGGCGATCACCGCAAAAACCAAATTGATCTTTGTGGAGACCATTGGCAACCCGGGGCTGGATGTTGTAGATATTACCGCGGTGGCCAAAATCGCGCATGAACATGGCTTGCCATTGGTGGTGGATAGCACCTTCAGCACGCCGTTTCACCAGCGCCCGATTGAGCAGGGCGCGGATATTGTAGTTCATTCGCTGACCAAGTGGATCGGCGGTCATGGGGCCGGGATTGGCGGCATTGTGGTGGATTCTGGAACGTTTAACTGGAAGAGTGAGAAGTTTCCGGCGTTCAATCTGCCGGAACCCAGTTATCACAACCTCCGTTTTGCGCATGATCTCGGGCCTTTGGCCCCGTTGGCCTTTATTCTCCGGATGCGGTTGGTGCCGTTGCGTAACCTGGGCGCTTGTATCGCTCCGGATAATGCCTGGTTATTCCTGCAGGGGCTGGAGACGCTTCCCCTGCGGATGGAGCGCCACGGCCGCAATGCCATGGCGGTGGCCCGGTTTCTCCAGAAACATCCAGCGGTTACCTGGGTGCGCTATCCCGGTCTTGAGACGGATCCGACCTATCCGGTTGCTAAGAAAATGCTGCGAAACGGTTTCGGAGGGATGGTGGTCTTTGGGATCAAGGGGGGCGCCAAGGCGGGGGGCCTGTTCATTGACAACCTGAAGTTGTTCTCGCTCCTGGCCAATGTGGGGGATGCCAAGAGTCTGGCGATTCATCCGGCGTCAACCACGCATTCCCAACTTACTGAAGCCCAGCAGCTGGAGTGCGGCATTGCACCGGAACTAGTCAGGCTTTCAGTCGGGATCGAGCATATTGATGATATTGTGGCGGATTTGGATCAGGCACTCACCGCCTCGGCTGGCTGAGGGTTAAGCTGTTAGGGTACACTATGGCAAGGCAATCCATTGTCGCGGCGGTAAAGGCGGGTCGGATTCTTGTATCCGATGGAGCCTGGGGAACGTTTCTTCAGAAAAAAGGAATGCAGCCCGGGGAGTGCCCCGAGCTGTGGTGCGTCACCCGTCGGAACGACGTCATGGATATTGCCCGTGGTTATATCGAGGCCGGGTCCGACATGATTGAAACGGACAGCTTTGGCGGGACCCGCTGCAAGCTGGCGCATTTCGGGCTTGCTGACCGAACCGCGGAATTGAACCAGGTGGCGGCGGCCATTTCACGCGAGGCCGCGGGCCCGGACAAGTGGGTGATTGCCTCGGTTGGGCCTACGGGGATGATGACGGCCATGGGCGATGTGACGGAGGCCGATTTCTATGCTTTTTTCAAGGAGCAGGTCGTGGCGTTGGAGGCCGGTGGGGCGGATGCCATTTGTATTGAGACCATGAGTGCCCTGGATGAGTCTGTGGCCGCCATCCGGGCGGCCCGGGAGAACACGGGTTGTGAAGTCATTTGCACCCTGACCTATGAGCGAACCCGGCAGGGAACCTATCGTACGATGATGGGGGTTTCTCCGACTGAGGCGGCCCGTGCCACGGTGGAGGCGGGCGCCCACATTATCGGCACCAACTGTGGCAACGGGATGGACCGGATGTTGGAAATCGTCAGGGAGCTCAAGTTGGCAGCACCGACTACCCCCATTATGGTGCAGGCGAATGCCGGGTTGCCTAAAAATGAAAATGGAGTGGATGTTTTCCCCGAAACCCCCTCCGACATGGCCGCCCGTGTCGCGGAACTGGTCGCTTCAGGCGCTGTGATTATTGGCGGCTGTTGCGGGACCACTCCGGCTCATATTGCCGCCCTCAAGCAGGCGGTCAATCGCTTGAAGTCCTGATCGCTCTACCCGTGGATACACACTTACATCGCCCGAGACTGGGGGTACTGGGGGGAACCTTCAACCCTGTCCATCTGGGTCATTTAATCATGGCTCAGGATGCAATTGAACACTTTGAGCTTTCAAAAGTGGTGTTTTTGCCTTGCGCCCGGCCCCCGCATAAATCGCAGGTCGAGCTGACGCCCGCCCCCCATCGCCTGGCCATGTTGGAAGGGGCGATTGAAGGGGATCTCCAGTTCGAGGTGTCAGACATGGAACTCCAGCGGGGTGGGGTCTCCTATACCATTGATTCCATGCGCAGGCTGGTGGATGAACATCCGGAATGTGATTTATACTTCATTATCGGCGCCGATTCATTGGTGGAATTGCACCTCTGGAAGGATATTCTCGCATTGCTTCAGCTTTGCCGGATGGTCACCATTGCCCGGCCGGGCCTCGATCTCTCCGCTCTGGGAGCTTCAGATCTGAAGCTCCCCCCTCCCTGGCCCGAGCGGCTTCTGGCGGATATCCGGGTGGGGCATCTGGTTAATATCTCCTCCACCGATATCCGCTACCGGGTGGCGGAAGGAATGTCGATTCGATATCTTGTATCTCCTGCCGTAGACATGTATATTAGTGAGCATTCCCTATACAGGAGATGAGTGGAAGATGGAATCACTAGAGTTAATGCGTTGTGCGAAAGAAGCCTTGCTGTCAAAAAAGGGCGCTAATATCACAGTATTTGATGTGCGGACAACATCCCCTGTGACCGACTATTACATGATCGCCTCCGGCGCGACGGCCGCCCAGTTAAAGGCGATGGCAAATGCGGTATCCACCAGTCTCAAGACCACTGGATATAAAATCCGTGTGAGTGGCGGGCCGGAGGATGGCTGGATGGTGGTAGACTTATTTGATGTGGTTATACACATCTTTCAGACTGAGATCCGGGATTATTATTCCATAGAAGAGTTGTGGGCTGATAATCCTCGTGTGGAGTAGCACTCTCTCTCTGTTCGGTTGTCCCCTCGCTCGACATATCCTGCAGACGCAACAGCTCATTGGCCAGAATGGTCAGTTCGGCGTCATCCCCTTTCAGGGGGAGCACTCCATCATCGTTCCCGGTGATGAGCGCGATCAGGGGGATGATTTCGCTGGCCAGTTCGGCCTGGGCGGCAGGCTGGCCAGGGGCGAGCCCGAACCTTAACGTTGTCAAACACAGGGCGAGGCCGGCCGCAGTGGCCAGCGCGATACGCCATGGGGTTGAGATGAGCCTGAAGGCCGGTGCAGGCCGGTGAGCCGTCGCCTTGCGGATGAGGCTTAACGTCCGTGGTGAAGGACCCGGTAGATGGCTGGCTTCATCCTGAAGGGTGTGCCGCAGAACGCCCAGATCCGCCTTCAGTTTTTGGCAGGCGGCGCAGGTGCGCACATGCTCATCCAAGGCCTGCTGTTGGCCGGGTGTGATTTCTCCGGAATCCTGTAGCAGTACCAGTGTGGCCATCTCGGTGCAGTTCATAATGTCCTTTCGCCAGGCCCATAGAGAGGGCGCAATTCGGTTCGCATTTTTGTCAGGGCATATTGCATTCTCGCCAGCGCCGTGTTGATTGAAATCCCTTGTAATTCCGCGATCTCCTTAAAGGTCATATCTGCTTCCATTCTCAACACAAATACCTCCCTTTGGGCTGCAGGCAGACTCGCCAGCGCCTGCGCAAGGGCGATTTTCAGGTCGCCATTTGCCGCCTGCCCGTCAGGCCCCGGGCCTGGCGCAGGAATCGTATCGCGCAATGTTTCGCAGCCATCCTGATAATCTGACGTCTGGTCGAGGCTTAAATGCCCCCGTTTCATCCGATTCCGATCAATCACCAGATTGTAGGCGATTTTAAAAATCCAGCCTTTAAAACGGTTTTGCTCGAAACGGGCGGCCTTCTGAATCACCCGCAACCACGTCTCCTGGAAAATTTCCTCCACCTCCGTGCTCGACGCCGTCAATCGCCATAAGAAGCTGTATAAAGGCTTTTTATACCGGATAATCAGCTGATCCAGCGCGTCGAGATCGCCCTTGACGTACAAATTGATCAGATTTTCATCGCTGATTTCCAGGCGTGAACTCCGTTCTTCTTCAGGTCTTATTTGCATAACGGATGACATGGAAACTTTATTGCATGGAAATTATCGAAATTACAAGTTGACTTGAGCCCTTGTCTGTTTATTATGACGGCGTTTTTTGCGTTCAGCAAGTAACAAGAAGAATATTAAAGGATAAAGTATGCCGAATATCAAACAAGCAGGCAAGCGCGCCAAACAGGCGGTGGTCCGGCGGGTGCGGAATCGCAGCACCAAGAGTGAGATTGCTACTTCGCGACGCGTCTTTGTGGATGCAGTGGAGTCGAAGGACAAGAGCAAAGCCATGAAGGAATTCAGTGCGTTCTGCTCGATTCTGGACAAGTCCGCCAAGCGGGGGATTATCAAGCCGAATACAGCCGATCGCCGCAAGGCACGTGCTGCCGCGATGGTCGCCAAGGTTGGCTGATAAAGCTGATCAGGAAATGAGAAAGCCGTGCCGGGTTCACCCGGGCACGGCTTTTTTTATACTCGTCTGAGTCTGGTTACCAGTACTCAATGACGCATTTCACGATTCGCTGGCCGAGGTCGGCCGCGGCTTTGGGGAGGGCGGCGCGGCGGGCACTGGGCAGGTCGGAGAGGACCGGGAAGGTCGTGAAGCCAATCACCCCCGTGGTATTGACCATGACCTCGTTGCCGGGGAGTTTCCGCAAGATCACATCGGCCGTCAAGGTCAGGCGGTATTCATTTGCGGTCACGGCCTTATCGCGCCGGTAGCGCACCGGTTCAAGCGCGGATTTCTTGATCCGCACCTCCAGCAGGCTGTTCGCCTGGGATTTCTGAACCACTTTCATTGACCCATCCTTTTGGAATTCCTGAATGGTGGCGGCGGTGACAATCGTTTCCAGATTGGGCTCCTTGGTGTCATTAATAAAGACGGGAAT
>JBIKMI010000284.1:0-3661 GCA_044359285.1 Kiritimatiellia bacterium | reverse complement strand
GGTGACCCCCGGCGGGAGGGTGTTCCCCAGTTTATAGCCGGAACATCCGCCTGTGATCAGGATCAGTCCGAGCAGGGCCAGCGTGGCGAGAGGGGCGTAAAGTTTATTTTTTTTCATGGGTGTTCGTTTCCTTGTTTAAGATGGCCAGTTGAGCCTTGGCATTCGCGGCCAGCGGGGTTCCCGAATATTTCCGCAAAAAGTCTTCATAGGCGATAATGGCGGCTTTGGGACGGCGGGCAATGGTCTGATAGTACCGGGCCAGATCATAAGCCCGTTGGGCCTGTTTTTCATTCAGGGTTTTGAGGAAACCGCGGGCCTCCTCCACCCTCGGATGGCTGGGGTAGGTGGTGATATACTGAACCAGGGCGGCCCGGGCGGCATTGCAGGTATCTTCATCATTGGGTCGCAGGTTGTGCAATTTGAAGAGGCAATGCGCCTCGTGGAAGGCCCCCTGGGCGACCAGGTCAGGATCGTTATACCGGTTCTGCAGGATCTCATAGGCGGTGACGGCTTCCTCTTCCTCTTCGTTCAGTTCGTGAATGATGCCCATATTCAGCTGGGCGGTGGCCGCCTGGGGCCCGGCAGGGGCATTCCTGATGATTTTTTCGTACATGGGGAGCGCGCGCTCAGGGGCTTCAAAGCCCGGGAAGAAGAGAAAAGCCCCTTTCGGGGTTTTCATCATGTAATTGGCGATTTTGAACTGCCGGTTGAGAATGTCCTGATAGTCAAACTGGCCGGGATAGTATTCAAACAGGTACTGGTATTCATCAAAAGCCTTGACGAAGCGCTGGCGGGTTTCCTGAACTTCGGCCAGTGCTAATTGTGCTTTAGGCGCTTCGGGTGAATCCGGCCAGGCATAGACCAGCGCTTGATACGCATTGGCGGCCTTACGGTAACGGCCGGCCTTGTAAAACGAGAGGGCCAATTGCATTTGTTCAGGCGCTGTCTTGCATTGGGGATGCCGGTACCAGTGAACCCCGCGCTTGACGCGTGGCTTGTCGTCAACCGTGGTTTGGGAGTAAGCCTGAGTGGGGGGCGGGGTGGGCATGTTGTCATAACCTGCCCGGCAGCTCATAACGAGAGCCAGCAACAATAAAATGTAGGCGGTAAAGCGCATATGTAGGGGGATACTGTAGGGGGCGACCCACAGAGGGTCAAGTTCGGATTATAGCCACCCGCGGTTCACCAGGACCCAGTAGGCGGCATGGTTGAGGGCCAGGCTGTAGGTCGCGGAGAAGACATCGTCGATCGTGATCCCCAGGCCCCCGGGCAGCGCCTGCAATTGGCGGGCAGGATAGGGTTTGATGATGTCAAGAATCCGGTTGGTGACAAAGGAAATAGCTATCATGACAGGGGTAAACGGCAGGCCGATCATGCTGATGGGAAAGGTCAGATATTCGTCGGCCACCACGCAATGCGGATCCTTGGTACCGGCCGCCTTTTCGCCCGCATGGCAGAGGGGAATGGCGATCAGGCTGAGCAGAACCGCCATGGCGATGTGGAAGGGGACTTCGCTCCCCAGCCGGCACCCTGCCTGCTGGATCGCCCAGACCAGCGGGATCCCCGGCAGGCTCCCGACGGTCCCCGGAAAGAAGGGACTGTACCCGAGGCCAAAGCCGGTGGAAAATAAAACAGCCATTTTTTTTATCATGGCGGGGTCAGTCCTTGAAAATAACGTGTTTCCGGATGAAGAAATTGATCATCAATGAGACCAGGATATTCGCGAGGAATGCCGTGGTGGTGGTGGTGCCGTAGGTATGGATCAAAAACCCCATCAGGGTACTGCCGATCAGGATGGCAATCCCCGACACTCCGAAAAAGAAAAGGAATTCAAGCATGGGGTGATGGCGGCCGGGGGAAAACACCCAGGTGATGTTGATGATATAGGCGGTGAGATTCGAAAACAGGAACGCCACGGTATTATCGATCACTGAGTTCCGGGCCCGGATGCCTTGTGACACTTCCGGGACCATGAGGTTGAGCAGCGAGGCAATCAGGTCGTGGGCGTTCAAGGCCGGCAGGATCTGGGTGGCCATCCAGTAAAACAGGCAGATGTGTACCAGTGTTGCGAGTCCGCCTGAAATGCCGTACTTGATGAACTGAATGAGCGGGGTATGATTATCATTCCCCTTGAACTGGATCAGGATATGCTTCATTTCGCAACCCCCACGCGGCGCCGGATGAAGGTCGGAACGTCCATGTCTTCCCCGTCAATGATCGTCGGCTCTACATCCTTGAAGATACCTTTACTGATCCCCTCGAAGAGCAACTGGGACTGGGTGGTTTCCGGTTTGCGTTTTCTCCGTTTCGGGGAAGGGGCGGAAGGGGGCTCCCCTTCGCCGGTGGGCTCGGGCGCCGTCTTTTCATCCCCCTCATCTTCCGCCCGCCAGAAGCGGGAGGCGACCAGAGTGACGGAGATGGCGTCATTCCAGGAGTCATCGATCGAGGTGCCCATGTGAATATGGGCCTCTTTGCCGGTGGCACCTTCGACGGCCGTCATGATCGTCTCGACTTCCTTCACGCTCATATCGGAGCCGCCCAGGATGCTGACCAGAACGGATTCCGATTCCGCCAGCAGGGTCCCGTTTTCGAGGAGCGGGCTGTGGAGGGCGTTCTCAATGGCCGTCTGTGCCCGGTGGGGCCCCTTGCCCTCGCCGTAGCTGAAGCTGCTGGCCCCACCACTGCAGCGCGCCACCATGCGCAGGGTTGCAAAATCAAGATTGATGATGCCGCGCTGGGTCAACAATTTCCAGATTGCGAAGATGCCCATGCCGAGATAATAGTCGGCCTGGTGGAAGGCCTCCTCCGCGGTGGCGTTGGAGCCGGCAGCGGCAAAGAGCGCCTGATTGGGAATGACAATCACGACATCCGCCTGATCCTGAAGCTGGAGCAGGCCCTGTCTGGCCTGGGACATCCGGCGGTCTCCTTCAAAGGTGAAGGGGAGCGTGACAAACGCAATGACCATCGCCCCGGTTTCACGTGCCGCACGGGCCACCACGGGGGTGGCGCCCGTTCCGGTGCCCCCGCCCAGGGTGGCTACCAGAAAGATCAGGTCCATCCCGCGAAACAGGCCTTGCAAGGTGTCAAAGTCGTCAGTGGCCGACAAGGACCCCATATTGCTGTCACCGCCCGCACCCATGCTGCGGGTGATCTGTTCGCCGATCTGGAGCCGGGTACTGGCCTGCGTGGCCTTGAGGGATTGCGCGTCGGTGTTGATCGCAATCAGCGAGGGGCCGTTTTCCCAGTGGGTCGCCATACTGTCGACCGCATTGCAACCTCCGTCGCCGACTCCCACCACACCGATGCGGCTGGTGGCCATGATATTTTCTGCCCGTCTCATAGGTTGATGGTCTCCGGAACTCAGCGTCCGCCGATGATTTTTATAAATTTCGCCCAGGGCGAGGGCCGCCGCCGCGCCGCGGTCATATTCTTGAAGGCATAGCGCAACAGCCCGGCGGCCGTTGAACATTCAGGTCTTTCGGTGGCCGCCGCCAGGCCGCTGAACCCGATCGGGCGCCCGATCATGCAGGGCATGCGAAAGACCCGGTCTGCCAGCTTGCTCAGACCCTTCATTTGGGATCCGCCCCCGGTCAGGACCACTCCCGCCCCGATTTGGTGGACAATCCCCTTGCGCTCGATTTCCTTGAGGATGAGCTGGAAG
>JBIKMI010000111.1:0-8386 GCA_044359285.1 Kiritimatiellia bacterium | reverse complement strand
CAGGGAGCAGAAATGGGAGACATGGCGGCACCCCACCTTTTCACTGATCTCCTTAATGCGCAGATTGCTGTTGCACAGCAGGTCGGCGGCAGTATGCATCCGGCGTTTATTGCGATAGACTTGCGGGGACAGCCCGTACTCCCGCTCGAAGAGCACGCGTAGCCGGCTGGCGGAATAACCACACCGTTGGCTCAATTCCTCCAGGCCGTGGTTGGCCTGCTGATCCTCCTCCATCAGCCACTTTAATTTTGCCGCCGCGGAAGGATAAATGTCCGGATGCTGGTCGATCACGTAACGAATGATATTGCCCACGCCCATTTGCGCACGCATCCGGTTGGCTGGACAGGGCGTACAAAAGGCTTCCCTCATCCGGAGAAATTCCCCCTCCCAGCCGGAAATATGTTCTTTCACGATGGACGTGAACATCGGGAGGACCACCCGCCCTCCTCCTGTCACCTCATCAATTTCGATCTGATCCGGTTGATTCCCCTGCCTCAGCCCCGGCAATTCCAGAATAATCGCCCATTGATCCCGCTGATCTGTATATTCAAAGGATATCCGCGTCCCCTTCGGCAGTATCGCCAGATACGGCCTCGGATGGCAGAACGTGTTTGCCCCCACGCTCATCCGGACCTGCCCAGAGATAACAAACGATATCAATGCATGCGGCAAGACCTGAACCCCATTCTGAGCGACGGAATATCGGGCGATACTATGGATAAGACAGTTCATTGAGCGGCAATCGAATTTCGTAAGTTATAAGCGAAACATGCTGTATACTCCAGAAATAACAAGTTTTACTCTATTGAAGTCAAGCGATTTAAGAAAGTCGCAAAAATCCTTACTCAACCTTTATTCAGTGGAGGGAAAACAATGAGCGCAAAACGGAAGAAGCTTAAAATTGGTGTGTTCGGGGCGGGGCGCGGGTTGACCATGATTACCGAGCTGCTTAAAAGCCAGGAGGCTGAGCTGGTCGCCATCTGCGACTATTATGCGCCCTTCGAAAAACGCGCGAAAAAGCTGACCGATCAGGCCGGCACCAAGCTCAGCTTCTATCATGATTTCGAAAAATTCATGAACCATGACATGGATGCGGTGGTATTGGCCAATTATGCCCATCAGCACGCCCCCTACGCGATCCGGGTGCTTCAGTCTGGCCGCCACGTCATGAGTGAGGTGCTGGCCTGCCAGACCATGGCGGAGGCCGTGAAGCTGATTGAGGCGGTGGAGGCTTCCGGGAAAATCTACACCTATGCCGAGAACTACTGCTACTTCCGGGCCACGCAGGAAATGAAGCGGTTGTATCAGGCCGGCGACATCGGCGAGTTCACCCATGGTGAAGGGGAATATGTTCACGACTGCGCTTCCATTTGGCCGCGGATCACCTACGGCGAGCCCAACCATTGGCGCAACCGCATGCATGCGACCTTCTACTGCACCCACAGTCTTGGCCCCGTTATGACCATTACCGGCACGCGGCCCGTCAGGGTCGTGGGGTTCCAGGGCCCCACCTCGCGGGAAATGACCGACTTGGGTTGCCGGGGCGGCTCACACGGGATGGAAGTCATTCAGATGAGCAATAACGCCACGGTCAAGAGTCTTCACGGCAACCTGAAACGTGAGCCCGGCGCCATCTGGTACGCGATTTACGGCCACAAGGGGATGATGGAATCGGATCGGTTCGGGCAGGGGGTCAATCGAATCAATATTTTCAGGGAAGGCGACAAGGAAACCCCTTTTGAAAAATCATATTCCCCGCGATTCCCGGTCAACCAGGCGGCACAGGGGCATAATGGCGGCGACTTCTTTACACTCTACAGCTTCATTGAGAAGATTTTGAAGCGCCCCTTTGGCGAACAGGCCATTGATGTCTACACGGCGGTGGACATGACCACCACCGGCCTCCTGGCCTATCGCTCCATCTGCTCGGGGAACATGCCCATAGAGGTGCCGGATTTGAGGATCAGGAAGAACCGGAATGCTTATCGTCAGGATAACTGGTGCACCGATCCGTCCGTAGCCGGCAAGGATGTGGCGCCTTGCACCTACCCCAGGGAGCCTGTGATCCCCGCTTCGGCTTACAAGAAAGTGGCCAAAAAATGGCAATCCATTATCTCTGAAAAATAAGGCGCTTCCGGGCTTGTAGGGTGGGAGCATGTCATTTCTGCAGGAAGTTGGTTTAATCGTCATCGTGTAAGAAAGGAAACAGGTATGTCGGGAATCGGATTGCGTACGGCGAAATTGTTCCGCGGGAAGCGGAACCTGGTCATTTCCGCGTTGGATCATGTGGTCGAGTATGGCGATCAGGCAGGCATTGAGCAGGCGGCGCCGGCGATCCGGAGCTGTCTGGATACCGATGCGCTGCTGCTGCCGCGTTTCATGCTGCGGCGCAACTGGGAGCTTCTGGCCGGACCCTCCGCGCCGACGCCGGTCGTGCGCATCAACTGGAGCGCCTCGTTTTATTATCCGCTCGAATACCGCGAGGGGTTCACGACCATCGCCACCACGGTGGAGGAAGCGGCGCAGGCCGGTGCGGGAGCGGTGATCTGCTCGCTGTTCCTGGAGGAGGACAACGACCGGCAGCGCGAGACCGAGAATGTCCGGATCTTCAGTGAGATCGTGCGGCAGAAGGAGCGGCTGGGCATTCCGCTGATCGGCGAAGCCTATGTGGTCGAGCACCGGGAGAAGACGCCCGCCCAGGTGCATGCCAAGGTCAAACGTGTGTCGCGGATCATGGCCGAGCTGGGGGCCGATCTGATCAAGACCTTCTATACCGGCGAGCGTTTTCACGAGGTGGTCGAGAATACGCCCGTCCCCGTGTTCACCATCGGTGCCGAGAAGCTGAACACCGATCTGGATGTCCTGCGCAAGGCGCATGACTCCGTGCGGCAGGGCGCGCGCGGCATCATCTTCGGACGCAATATCTTCATGGCGGAGAACCCGCCTGCGCTGATCAAGGCGCTCAATGCCGTGATCAACGATGGCGTCACGCCGGAAGCGGCGGCCGCCGCGCTGGCGGTGTCGGCAGGACGTTAACCGGATAGGAAATCGCGCGTGAATGCGAACGATAGTACGCTGGCCTGCACGATCGGGCTTGATCTCGGCACCACCGCGCTCAAGGGCGTCCTGTTGGCATCCGATGGCCGTGTCCTGCACACCGCCGAGCGCCCGGTGCACTACCGGTATCCGGCTCCGGAACGGGTGGAGCTGGAGGCGCAGGCGCATTGGCTGGCGGTGGCCGGACTGATTCGCGAGCTGGCCGGGGTTGCCCCCGGCCCCGTGCGGGCGCTGGCGATGGCCGGCGCTTCCGGCAATACGCTGCTGACCGATGCGGGGGGGCAGCCCCTGACCCCGATCATCAACTGGATGGACCGGCGCTGCGCCGGGCATCCTCCCTCCGCGCTCGACGGCCTGACCGTGGCGGAACTGCGGCGCGTGACCGGCTGGCCATGTCTGGACTGTTTCCCTCTCGCGCACCTGGCCTGGCTGCAGGAGCATGAGGCTGCGCTTTACCGTTCGGCAGAGCGTGTCTGCATGAATACCGACTGGCTGCTTTTCCGGCTGACCGGGCAATGGGTGATGGATACCTCCACGGCCACCACCTTTCACCTGCAGCATCAGGTGGATCACCGGTGGCACCGCCCGTATCTCGAGCGACTGGGCATTCGCGAGTCGCAGCTCTCACGACTCGTCGGCGCTGGCACCGTGGCCGGGCCGCTCCATGCCGCGGCGGCGGCGGCAACCGGTCTGACCACGGACACCCTGGTCGTCACAGGCTGTTTTGATCACCCGGCGGGTGCCCTGGCGAGCGGCGTTCTGGAACCGGGTCGGCTGCTGCTCTCCTGCGGCACGTCATGGGTGGGCTTCACCCCCCTGGCTGATCGGCAAGCCATCCTGGATGCGGAGATGCTGTGTGATCCGTTCCGTTCGGACCGGGGCGGGCCCTGGGCCGGCCTCTTTTCCGTGCCGGCGATCGGACCGGTGATCAACTGGTATGTCGACAACCTGATTGCGCCGGGGGAGCAGAACCGGCTGCGTATCTTTAATGAATTGGCGGCCCAGGCCCCGGCAGGGGCCGGTGGGCTGGTGGTGGATCTGCTGGCTCCTCCGCAGCCTGTCAAAGCCGATCGCGCGCTGATCAGCCGCGCCGTGATGGAAGGGGCGGCCCGTGCCCTGAACGCGAAGCTGCAGCTCCTGAAGGCGCAAGGTCTGTCGTTCGAGCGCGCGGTCCTGATCGGCGGCCCCGGACGGAGTCCCGTCTGGCCCGGCATTATAGCGGACATCACCGGGTTGGAGCTTGTCGTCGGATCGCCCCATGCAGGCGCGACGGGAGCCGCCATGCTGGCGGCCACCGGGGCGGGCCTCTCGTCAGGAGCAAGGGCTCCGTCCGATCCGACGGATCCGTTTCCAAAAAAAGGAGTATCATGAGCTGCGACTATACTGCGCGAGACGCCGAGGTTTACAAACAGGAATTCCGTGATTTCCTGCCGCCGAGACTCTTTGATGCCCATGTTCATCTCCTTGACCGGACCTGTCTTCTGCCGGGCACCGTGCTCCCGGCCAAACACTGTTTCCAGAAGTTCGGCGGGGTGTTCACGCTGGACCAGTTGCTCGCATGGGCGGCGGTCTGGCTGCCGGATCAGGAATACCATGTGAACAGCTTTGGCATGCCCAGCTTCGACTCCGACCTGGATGCATCGGCGGCCTATTCCGGGCGCATCGCGGACAACCGGCGCTCGTTCGCCATGGCGCTGGTGGCGCCGCGCGACTCGCGCGAGGCGGTCATTCGCCGCGTGGAGGAGAACCGACTGATTGGCTACAAGCCGTACCACGAGTTCGTCGAGGGGAAGCGCAAGGCGGACATCACGATTCACGACATGCTACCCGCGCCGCAGATGGAGGCCGCCGACGAGCGCGGACTGGCGATTATGCTGCACATCCCGCGACCGGATCGCCTGACCGATCCGGTCAACCAGAAACAGATGGTGGAAATCTGCCGGCGCTATCCCCGTGCGCAGATCATCTTTGCGCATATCGGGCGTGCCTATTACCTGAACAATGTGATTGGCATGCTGGACGGCATCGCGGACTGCCCGAACGCGTATATCGACACGGCCATGGTCAATCACGAAGGCGTCCTGGAATACGCGTTCCGGCATTTCCCGCGGGAACGCATCCTGTTCGGATCCGATGCCCCGATCGCCTGCCTGCGTGGCAAATCGGTGGAGATCAACAACCAGTACGCCTACCTGATGGGCGAGGAGTATGAAATCGGCACATCGATCCGGGACGCGAGCCAGGTCGTGGCCTTCACCTCGTTCTACTACGAGCAGTTGCGCGGCATCAAGCTGGCCGCCAACCGCACCGGCCTGACCGCCGCGGAGGTCGGGAACGTTTTCTTCAACAATGCCCATCGCCTGTTCACGACGGTGGCGCGGCAAACAGGTGCCCGTACGCCGGACGAGGGCACGCAAGATCCGTCGGATCGGGCTGATCAAGCCACAACAAGGAGTCCCCGATGAAAGAACCCGCTATCGGCCTGCTGCCCCTTTACCTGAAGCTTTACGACGATCTGCTGCCGCAGTGCCGGTCGGGATTCGACGGCTTCGTCACGCGCATCGCCGCCGGGCTTGAGGCGCGCGGGCTGGCGGTGCAGACCGCGCCGGTCTGCCGCGTGGAGAGTGAGTTCAGGGCCGCCATCGAACAGTTCGAGGCCGCCGGGGTGGCGTGCATCGTCACGGTACACCTTGCCTATTCGCCTTCACTGGAAGCGCTCAACCCCTTCCTGAAAACGACGCTTCCCCTCGTCATCCTCGACACCACGATGGATGCCGATTTCGGGGTGGACGCGCGTGCCGACCGCATCATGTACAACCACGGTGTGCACGGGGTCATGGACTTCGCCTCCATGCTGCGCCGGAACCGTCGCGAGTTCGAGATCGTCGCCGGCCACGCCGCCGATCCGGTGCTCATGGACCGGACGGCGGACCTGGTGCGCGCCGCCATCGGGGCGAACGCCCTGCGCGGCAGTGTGATCCTGCGTGTCGGCGACGCCTTCGCCGGCATGGGCGATTTCAGTGTGGCCGAGGAGGTGCTGGCCGCGAAACTCGGCGTCCGGGTCCGGCAGATCGGCCTGGAGACGCTTGACACGGCCATCCTGAAGGTGAGTGATGCCGAAGTCGAGTGCGAGGTCGCCGCGGACTGCCAACGCTACACCTGCGAGCTTCCCGCCGAGGCCCATGTGCGTTCGGTGCGTGTCGGGCTGGGGCTGCGTCGCCTCCTTGACGAGGGCGGGTACCGCGGGCTCAGCGTCAATTTCCAGGCCTTCAACCGCGGCGACCGGCCGGCCAACACCATGCCGTTCTTCGAGATCTCCAAGGCCATGGGGCGGGGGCTCGGCTATGCCGGCGAGGGCGACGTGCTCACCGCCGCGCTGGTCGGCGCCCTGGCGCGGGCCTTCGACGCCGTGACCTTCACCGAGATCTTCTGCGCCGACTGGGCCGGCGACAGCCTGTTCCTGTCACACATGGGCGAAATCAGCCCGACGGTGGCCGGCGAGCGCCCGCGTGTCATTGCCAGGCCATTCTTCAGCGGCGGGTCGTTGGATCCCGCCATCCTGACTTGTGTCACCAAGCCCGGTCCGGCCGTGTTCGTCAACCTCGCCCCCGGCCCGGACGACACGTTCGCGCTGATCGTCGCCCCGGTTGAGGTGCTGGCCGAGGATGCCTCGCTCGATCCGGCCATGCGCGACGTGGTGCGTACCTGGGTTCGGCCGCGTATTCCGGTGGCTCAGTTTCTGGAGGCCTATTCCCGCGCCGGTGGCACCCACCACAGCGCGCTGGTCCTCGGCGACCGCGCCGAGGCCATCGCCGCCTTCGGCCGCCAGTGTGGAATCAACGTTATGAGATTGGGTTATTAGGTCGGATCGGACCGATCCGGCGGAACAAGAAAAGGAGCAACAAGAGCATGCAAACTTACGATTCCTTCGCCGATCACTGGGAAGCCAACGCGCAACTGGCGCTGGATACCATTGCGCTGAAGCCGACGCGGGGGATCCCGTCGTGGATGCTGAACGACATGCAATGGTCGCATCTGGAAACAGTTTCCGGCAATGCGCCGGGCAGTTACGAGAAGGACCCGATTCGGGTTTACCGCGAGTTCCACCTCAAGGCCGGGTGCTGCTTCATTGACCAGTGGATTCCCAAGAATCCCCTGAGCATGAAGGACCAGGGCTACGACAAGACTGCCGAGCGCGGCGCCACGACGGGC
Source organism: Kiritimatiellia bacterium (assembly GCA_044359285.1). Lineage (GTDB taxonomy): Bacteria > Verrucomicrobiota > Kiritimatiellia > CAIKKV01 > CAITUY01 > JAABPW01. Next base: position 1,117 of record JBIKMI010000111.1, on the reverse strand, counting down.
GCCGAGGAGATTGTCCGCGACGGCATGATCATTGACTCGCCCGAGGCCGCCATCGAGCACATGGAGAAATTCCTCTTTCCGACATGGGAGCAGTCGAAGCGCGATCTGGAAGCCAACGCTGACGCGGAGGTGCAAAAGCGTATTGCCGGCGAAGTCGGAGTGCAGCAGCTTTTCGGACTGAACATGATCAAGGGGCCCTATGGCGGGTTCTTCGCGTTCCCGGCATTACTTTATGGTCAATACGGTTACGCCAACTACTTCATGGCCTACGCCCTGTACCCGGAGGTCATGGAGCGGGGATTCAAGATCAATGCCGACATGGCCGAGGTCCGCAACCGTATCGCCGCCCGCGCCATCATCGAGGGTGCCCTGCCGCGGCAGGTGCGGCTCGACCATGACATGGCCGATTCGCGCGGGATGCTGGTGGATATCAAGACCCTCGACGAGCTCTGGTTCCCGCACTTCGCCCGCTCGATCAAGCCGCTGCTCGACGCCGGCATCCGCCTGATCTGGCATTGCGACGGCAACCTGATGGACATGGTGCCACGGCTGCTGGAATGCGGCATCGGCGGCTTTCAGGGCTTCCAGTACGAGGATGGGATGGACTACGAGCGCATTTGCCAGATGAAGACCCGCGACGGCGGTGACCTGTTTATCATGGGTGGCGTTTCGGTGACCACCACCCTGCCGCTCGGCACGCCGGCCGATATCAAGCGCCAGATGGACTGGCTGGTCGAGAAGGGGCCAAAAGTCGGCCTCATGCTCGGCTGCAGCAGTTCCGTCGCCCCCGGCGTACCGTTGGAGAACATCAAGACCCTGATCGAGGGGTTCCGTCATTATCGGGAGAACGGGCGGGGTCAGAAGGTTTGAGTACCGGCTTTGGCCGGAAGCATTGAACGGGGCTTTAGCCCGCAGGGGAAAGACGCCGGCCCAAGCCAGCGAAGTCCCAAGATAGGGCTTCGACAGGCGTCTAAACTGCAATGGTTTTGTTTCGTACTGCGCGGTGTTTCTCTTTTCATTTTTGTTTGCATACCGTAGTATGACAACCATGACTTCACGACAGCGGTTACAGAATGCATGTTTGTCTGAATTTAGAGAGTGGGTCCTGACATGAAGG
>JBIKMI010000003.1:0-28699 GCA_044359285.1 Kiritimatiellia bacterium | reverse complement strand
GCGCCCATCTTCTGCAAGGCGGCAATGCGTGCCAGGATGTCGGCGGGGCTGAGGAACGACATGGAATGACGCAGATGAGGGTAACGGCAATAGGTGCACCGCATGGGGCAGCCCCGTGAGGTCTCAAGGTAGGCCATGCCTTTGGCATCGGGCCGGCAGGCCGCATAGCCGGGCGGGGGGATCTGCCTGGTTAGATCAACCGGGGGCGGGGGTGTATTTCCCCAGCGGTATCCGCCCGATGAACGGAGCGCGACTGAGGAAAAACTGACTGGCGTCCGGGTCCGGAAGGAGCGGAGCAGGGCAGGGAAGACCTCCTCGCCCTCACCCACGACGATGGCATCTGCGACCGGTTGTTTAAACAAAAAAGGATGGGAATAGGCGGCCTCGGGGCCACCGATGAGGATGCGGGTTTGAGGGCGCCGTTTCCGGAGTTCCTGCATCAGTCGCAGAGTTCGCTCGATATTCCACAAGTACAGGGTGCAGGCGACAAGGTCAGGTTTCTTCTGGAGAATCACCTTCAGCAGGTGTGCATTGTCATGGGCACAGGCGGAGGCCGGTAGCTGGGAAAAGTGATAGTAGGCATCTTCGCCCGCCTGTTCCGCCGCATATTGAAGATAAGCGGCGGCCAGGGGCACATTTTCTGTATCCCCATGTATGTCATTATCCAATTGGGGAAGCTGGAGAAATAGGATTTTCCTGCGTAAGGCCATAGGGGAGCACTTGTAGCATTGGACGCGCTGGATGGCAAGACGGGTCGCAGGGGGGATGCAGCTAAATGCCGTTTTGTTTTAAGTCTTGATCTTCCCTGAGGATTTCTGCAAGTTTTCCTAAATGGAAACGCGTATTCAGGGCGGTCTCAACGGGCGTGGGCTCTTACCGCCATAAAAGCGATTTCTTATCCAGCCTTGGCAATACACATGAGCACCTCTGCCCGCCTTCGCGATTTCCTGACCCGGTATCACGCTGCTTTCCCTGTCATTATCAGCATCGTCTCGATATACTTTTTTGCCTTTTTTCAGCGCATCGGCGTACCGGGAATGATCTTTGACGAACTTCAGATTGATCTGGGTTTGACGGCGAGTGGCGTGGCATTACTTGGCGCCGTGTATTTATATGTATATGGAGCAATGCAGTTTTTTGTTGGCATCATTTCAGACCGTTTCGGATTCGCTCGCGTCTTTCTCCTGGGCAGTGTCGCCCTGGCCATCGGCTCGGTTCTTTTCCCGCTCTGCCACACGATCCCCTTCCTTTATGCCACGCGGGCCGTCATTGGCTTTGGGAGCAGTCTGCTGTTTATCTGCATGGCCAAGGCCATCGATCACTTCTTTGCCCCCCGCCATTTCGCCACCATGTTGAGCGTGGTTCAATTCCTGGGCTTCTTTGGCGGACTGGCCGCCACTTACCCGCTGGCAGCATTGACGCATGTGATGGGCTGGCGTCCTTCACTTCTGCTGGCAGGTGTGATTACCGCGGGCTTGACCTGTGTGCTTGGCTGGGTCTTGCGGCAACGCAAATTGCTCGCCCCCCAGCCTGCTACCCCGGTCGTTAAACATCTGATCGGACAGGTTATCCGCCTGAAGGAGCTCTGGAAATTAGCGGTCGCTGGCGCCATCTCGTTTGCAATCTTTTTTGTCGCGCAGGCGACGATTGGCAAAAAATTGCTGGGTGATTGTTTCGCTATGACTATCGGAGAATCCTCCGGATTCATGTTTATCATGTTGTCGGTCTCGATTGTGGCGACCTTGTTAGCCGGGTTCGCATTGAAATTCTTTAATTATCACTACCGCCCGTTGCTATTGATCGGCTGGGGCATTGTGGCCTGCCTGGGCCTGATTATTGCCCTCAGCCCCGTTGTTCACTCTCTCGCGCTGGTTAAAATTTGCTATCTGGGATTGGCCGTGGGCAGTTTTGCCGGCCCCATCTACACAACAGCCGCGACCATGACGTGCGCAACGGAGGCCATGGGAACCGCCATCGGTGTTCTGAACGGTGCGGTGTATTTGGGTATTTCCCTGTTGGCAAGCGGGTCGGGGCTGATTTTGGACCTGTACCAGAAAGAGGCCCCCCGAACCCCCAGTGCCTGGATTTATCCCATGGAAGCCTACCGCTTGTTTTTCGGCGTGTGCATCATCTTATGTCTCATCATCCTCCCCGCATTGTTGCGGATGAGGCAAAAGCCCGGCACGAGGTCTGTCACGATATCCCCGGGCTGATGTAAAGCCATTTCGTAACTTGAGGCTCTTGCAAACATCCCTTTTCAGCCTGATGGCTACCCACCGTTTTTTGAAAATCTTGAAGTTGTGTAAATCGCAATAATTGTGGTAGAAAATTAAATCGGGTCACATGTGAAATGAACCACATTTAACAAACTGTCGAAGGGACAACACAAGCATGAAGAACATTGCAGTCAGCGACGTTCGGAATTTCGTCTTGATGGGCCATACGGCGAGCGGGAAAACAACACTGGCGGACGCCTTGTTGTTCAAGATGGGGGCCAATGACCGCTTGGGTTCGGTGGATCAGGGGTCCAGTCTGGGCGATTACACGGATGAGGAAAAGGCCCGTAAAACCACGATCTACGCCAAATCCTTCTGCGGCACATACAAAAGTTCGGATGGCCATAACATGGACATCGTGTTCTGTGACACTCCCGGCTATGCCGATTATTTCGGCCAGGTCATTCAGGCGAGCCGGATGGCCGGCGCCGCCTTGATTACCATCGATGCCCATGCCGGCATCCAGATCGGCACGGTCAAAGCCTGGCAGCAGGCCTCCGCGCTGGATATTCCCCGCGCGATCGTGGTGACCGGATTGGATCGCGAGAATTCCCCGTTTGAAAAAATCATAGCTGATATCAAGGCCACATGGGGCGAGCGGTGCATTCCCGTGCTCATGCCCTTGCCGGACAACAGCGGGGTGGTGGACGTATTGGCGGCGACCGAGGTTCCCGCCTCAGTGGAGGCGGCGCTGAAAGAAGCCAAGGGCGCACTGGTTGAAATGGCCGCCGAGACGGATGACTCCCTGATCGAGAAATATCTGGCCGGCCAGCCCTTATCCGCCCGCGAAATTTCCGACGGATTGCGTCATGCGGTGTTTGATCGCAAACTCGTGCCTGTCTTTGCCTGTATGGCGCTGAAGAATGTAGGGGTGGGTGAACTGCTTGATGGCATTGCCCGCTTTTTCCCCTCTCCGGCGGACCGGCCGGTCAAGGACGCCGAAGGCAAACCCATTGATACGGCGCCCACCGCGCCGTTTGTCGGCTACGTCTGGCGGACTGTCAATGATCCCTTCATCGGACACATGAGTTTTGTCTATGTGTGTGGTGGAACGCTTAAGCCCGATATGGACGTCATCAATGTCGGCAAGGATCTGAAGGAGCATATTGTCCAGTTTGTATCATTGAACGGCAAAAAACAGACTCCGATTACAGAGGCTGAGGCCGGCGACATTGTGGCGATCTCGAAATTGAAGGTGACCACCCTGGGCGATGCGCTGTGTCAGGCGCCTGCGAAAGCGACGTTCGCGCCCTTCACGTTCCCTAATCCGGTGATGTGGGTAGCGGTGACGGCCAAGACGCAGGGGGATGAGGATAAGATCGGGACCGCCCTGCATAAGCTGGCTGAAGATGATCCGACGATTCGTGTGGAGCGTCATGCCGAGACGCATGAGACGATTCTGGCGGGGATGGGCGATACCCATCTGGCCGTTGCCGTGGAGCGCATGAAGAAGCGCAACAATGTGGATGTGATGCTGAGCACGCCGAAAGTGGCGTATAAGGAAACCGTGACCGGCCGCGGCGAAGGCCATTACAAACACAAGAAACAGTCCGGTGGGCGCGGTCAGTATGGTGAGGTTTATCTGAAGGTTGCCCCGCTTCCCGAAGGGGATGAGTCTCTTTTTGTTGATGCCTTGGTGGGGGGCTCGATTCCCCATAATTTTGTGCCGGCGGTTCACAAGGGGGTCCTTGATGGAATGGCGAAAGGCTCCCTGGCTGGGTGTCCGGTAGTGGGGGTCCAATCCACGGTGTATGACGGGTCCTCGCATGATGTCGACTCTTCGGAAGTGGCCTTCAAGATTGCCGCAGGCAGGGCGTTCCGCGAGGCGATGAGCAAGGCCAAACCGGTGCTGTTGGAACCGATCATGTCGGTGAAAATTACGATTCCGGATCACTTCATGGGCGATATCAACGGGGATATGAGTCACCGGCGAGGACGCATTGTAGGCATGGAGACGGGCGAGGGGGTACAGATCATTACGGCGGATATCCCCCAGGCTGAATTATTCAATTATTGTGCCGAGTTGCGTAGTATGACGGGGGGGCGGGGCGCATTTGAACTGGCATTTGCCCGCTATGACGTGGTGCCCTCCTCCGTGGCCCAGAAGATTATTGCGGCGGCTGCCAAAAATAAAGAAGAGGAGCAGGAATAATTTCCGCAGGTGAATCCGTTTGTTGCATCTATGGCGCGTTGTGAGTTGTGTCCCCGGCAATGCGGGGTCAACCGGACGGACGGTCAACGAGGGTATTGTCAGGCCGGGGGGGCGGTTGAGCTCTATCGATACGGGCTCCATCACGGCGAGGAGCCGCCGGTCTCGGGGACGCGGGGTTCCGGCACGGTGTTTTTCAGCCGGTGTACGTTAAAGTGTGTGTATTGTCAGAATTATCCCTGGAGCCAGGAGGGACAGGGGCGGACCGTTTTGGTCGATGAACTGGCCGAAATCCTGCGGTCTTTGGTCCGGGATGGGTGCCATAATTGGAACTTCGTGAGTCCGACGCCCTGGTTGCCATGGATCCATGACGCGTGGAGCCGTGCGGTTGCGGATGGACTCTTTCTGCCAATTGTGTATAACACAAGCGGTTTTGAGAGGGTTGAGCAGCTAAAAGCCATGGATGGCTGGGTCAACGTGTACCTGTCGGACCTGCGGTATGCGCAAGAGTTGTCGGCGAAAGCCGGTTCGGATGGGATGGGGTATGTCGGGGAATCCCGTGCGGCCTTGCTGGAAATGTGGCGCCAGACTGGCCCGTTGAAATGTGACCGGGAGGGTGTGGCAGAACGGGGAACCATTTGCCGGTTGCTGGTGTTGCCAGGGCGGGCCAATGAAGCGGTGGCCAATCTGGAATGGTTGGCCGGGGCAGTGGGGACTGAGATTCCCGTGAGCGTGATGGCCCAGTATACGCCGGCCTACAAGGCGCTCAATGTGGCGCCCTGGAACCGGCGTCCGACGCAGGAGGAGTACGGTTTGGTGGTTGACGCGATGGAGCGGTTGGGGTTTTCTGAAGGATGGATTCAGGAGTATGAAACCCCGGCGCAGGACAGTTTGGTGGGATTCAAGATGAGTCCGGTTTAGCCGGGTTCAAACCAGTATCAGGAAAGAGAGGAATGAGATGAGCGGTCATAGTAAGTGGAAGACAATTCAGCATAAGAAGGGCGCGGCGGATGCCAAGCGTGGTAAGATTTTCAGTAAGATGGCCAAGGAATTGATGGTGGTGGCTAAAGCCGGCGGCGGGAGTCCCGACACCAATACGGCCTTGCGCAACCTGATTGTCCGTTGCAAGGCATCCAGTATGCCCAATGAAAATATTGACCGCGCCATCAAAAAGGGCACCGGCGAACTAGCCGCGGAAGTCATGGAAGATATCACCTACGAAGGCTTTGCCGCAGGCGGCGTCGGCGTGGTGGTCAAGGTCCTGACCGATAATAAAAACCGGGCGGCGGCGGAACTGCGCCACATCTTCTCCAAAAACGGGTCCAGCCTTGCGGCTCCGGGATCAGTCTCCCGTGGTTTCAAGCGGCGCGGTCAGATCTTTGTGGATGCGAAGTCCATTGAAGAGGATAAATTGATGGATATCGTTCTGAATGCAGGTGCGGATGATATGAGCCTGGATGGCGAGCAGTTCGAGATCCTTACCGATCCCAACGCGTTTCAAGCGGTTCTGGATGCCCTTGAAAAGGCCGGTATCAAGACAGAGGATTCGGCCATTCGCCTGGTTCCTGAGACGTATACGGCGGTCAGCGACAAGACGGTTGCCAAAGCGGTGATGAAGTTTGTGGAGACGCTGGAAGATAATGATGACGTTCAGGACGTGTATACCAACATGGATCTGGATGACAGCGTTCTGGCGCTGATTTCGGCGGAATAATGCGCGTGCTCGGGATAGATACCTCGTTACGCTCGACAGGCGTGGGCGTGGTGGAGTCCCTTGCCGGCAAAATGATTGCCGTAGAGTACGGTCGGATCCACAACTCCGACCGTCTTTCTTTATCCGAGTGTCTCCGGCGCATTGATGGCGGGATTCGCGAGATTATTGCGCGAACCAGGCCTGAATTGGCCGCCATAGAGGATATTTTCTTTGCCAAAAATGCCCGCACAGCCATGGTGCTGGGCGAGGCTCGGGGTGTGGTGATTGCGGCGTGCGCCACGTCCGGGATTCCTGTCTACGAATATGCACCCCGACGGGTGAAGCAGTCTGTCACCGGGATCGGCTCGGCTGACAAGCTGCAGGTGCGTAAAATGGCCATGGTGGTGCTGGGGATGAAAGAGGAGCCTCAGGAGGATGCCGGGGATGCCTTGGCGATTGCGTTGTGCCATTACAACAGTCGCAGTCCGGTTGCAGAACTGGCTCCGAAGCCCATCTGAGCCGTGATGACTCGCGCGAGGGACTTATGATTACATTTCTTGAGGGTATCATTGAAGAGAAAGAGCCGACCCACGTGGTGCTGAATGTTGGCGGGGTGGGGTACGAAGTGGTGATTTCCCTGAGCAGTTATGACCGGCTTCCGGCGCAGGGCACGGCCGTACGGTTGCTGACCTACGATCATATCCGGGAAGATGAACACCGGTTGTTCGGCTTTATGACGGCGGATGAGCGCCGGGTCTTTACGCTGTTGCTGGGGGTTTCCGGTATTGGCCCCAAGATTGCGCTTTCCGCGTTAAGCGGTATGACGGTCCGGGAAATCAAGGTCGCCATCAAGGATGGTGACGTGAAGTGGCTCAGCTCCATTTCCGGTATTGGCAAAAAGACGGCAGAGCGCATGGTGATTGAATTGCGCGACAAGTTTGGTGCTGGTGAAATCCTGGCCGCTTCAGCGACCGGTGGTCTCAACACGGAGTCGGATGTGAAGCTTCGTGACGCCGTGCTGGCTCTGATTTCCCTCGGTTATAAACGTGCGGAAGCTCAGGAGTTGGTATTGCGAGTCATTAGTCAACCCAACATGGCCAGCGCCACGGTGGAAGACATTGTTCGGAAATCTTTGACAGGGTAACTCATAACAAAAAGGAGCAACAGTATGGCGGAACTCAAAGGATCGAAGACGGAAAAGAATTTGCAGGATGCCTTTGCGGGCGAATCGCAGGCCCGTAACAAGTATTCCTATTTTGCCTCAGCGGCTAAAAAAGAGGGTTATGAACAGATTGCCGCGCTGTTCCTGGAAACAGCCGAACAGGAAAAGACCCATGCCAAGCTTCATTTCAAGGCCTTGAGCGGCATAGGGGACACGTTGGCGAATTTAAAGGCGGCCGCAGGTGGGGAACACGAGGAGTGGACCGAAATGTATCCCCGCATGGCCAAAGAAGCCCGCGCCGAGGGATTTGACGAGATTGCCCGGCTTTTTGAAGGGATTGCCAAAATTGAGAAGGAGCATGAGGAGCGCTATCAGGCCCTGCTTAAAAACATGGAAGAGGGCAAGGTGTTCAAGAAGGATGTCAAGGTCAAGTGGCGTTGCCGCGAATGCGGGTTTGTCTACGAGGGGACCACTGCCTTGGCCAAGTGCCCGGTTTGCCAGCATCCCCAGGCGTTTTTCGAGATCGTGCCAACAAATTATTGAGCGATCTGAATATTCCCTGCGTTTCATCCGTCTAAACCATGGAGGCGATTGTATCAGCTGAGCTACTTGAACGGGCCAGAAAGGGCGATGTTGATGCCTTTCTGGCATTGTTCGAGGAGTCCCGTTCGACCATTCATGCGGTGGCGTGGCGGCTGGTGGGCCCGGATGAAGCTGAAGACATGGTGATGGAGACGTATCTGCGGGCTTGGAAATCTGTTCCAGGCTTTTCAGGGCGTTCTTCCGTGCGAACATGGTTGTGTCGGATTGCCCACAACTGCTCGGTGGACTGGCTGCGGAAACGGCGGCATGTGGTTCAGCCCGTGGAGGCCGGGAGTGATGAGGGCGAGGGCGAGGGGGTTCAGTTTGTGGATCCCCGCCAGCGGGCAGCCCCCGAGTTAATCGCGGGGGCTGAACTTCAGGCGGCCATCGATTCGGCCTTGGAAACGATCTCGCCCGACCATCGCGCGGTGTTGTTATTGAGATTTTCGGATGGCCTGAGTTATGGTGAGATTGCTGCCGCCACGGGAGTGTCGATTGGGACCGTCATGTCCCGGCTTTTTAATGGGCGGCGCAAACTCCTTAAGGCTTTGGCGGCACTGGGAATCAAGACAGCAGGAGGAGGGTTATGAGCACACGTTCATGGGGACAAATACAGGCCGGCTTGAGAAGCCGTCGAACCCCGCCTCTACAGAATGATGTGGAGTCATTCAGGCAGGATTTCAAGGCGCGCGCGTCCCTCATGCGTCAGGAGTTACCTGTCGGACGCGAAACGAGCTGGTTTCCGCTGCTGCGCTGGCGTTACATGGCGGCCACGGTGGCACTGCTCCTCGCAGTCGGGCTCCTTTTCTGGCCAGCCGCCTCCCCGTTAGTCACTCAAGTCAAGTCCATGCAGGTTCTGGCTCCTCATAGCGGGGTGATCATCATGACAGATGAGGACAATCCCGGGACGGTGGTTTGGGTGACGGACTTGGAGGCGGGTGAAGGGAATACATGACCTTTAATCTTAAAATATTTTTAATCCTGGCCCTGATGTGGACTGCAGGGGATGGGGTTGCCGGCTCGTTGTTGAGCCTTCGGCTGGTTGAAGCCAGTCATGCAGGTCAGGGGATGGGCGTCGGTTTGGGCGATGTGGCGAACCTGCTCCAGAATAATCTGCCCTACAAATCCTTCCAGTTGCTGGCAAGTCGCTCCATGGCGCTGCCAGCCAATGGGGTGGCCTCATTGAGCTCAGGACTCGTTGCCCGCTGTTCCGGGGGGCAGGATAACCTGAGCGTGGTGCTGGAACGGGGCGGAAAGAAAATCATGCAGACCACGGTGGAGCTTCGGGATGGAACCCCTCTCATTATAGGGGGAATTTCATCCGCGCAGGGTAAGTTGATTATCGTGCTGCTGGCGAAATAGGGTCAGAAGCCGTACGCGATTTTCAGCTGATCTTCCGTGGGCATCGCCGGATAGTATTCACCGCGCGGACCGGCATATTGATTGCCCACCCGGCGCAGGGTTACGGGCGTATAAGACCCGTTGGAGTTCTTTACATTGACGATCGTGGTGTTGGCGGCTTCGTTAGCGGCGTTCACTTGCGAATTCATGCGCCCCATTTGGGCATTCGACCGGTCGGTCTGGCGGCCCATGGCGCCGCCCAGCAGTCCGCCAATAGCCGCTCCGGCGACCGCACCCTCGCCGTTCCCGAATGCCCCGTGGCTGTTATTTCCAATGATGCCACCCGCAATGGCGCCCAGAGCGGCCCCGATAGCGGCCTGATTAAACGTTGAGGGATTTTCCTGATATTGGGGGGAAGCGCAACCCATCATCAGCAGTCCCGCCATTGCCACGCCCGCCGTTTTGAGAATAATTACATTTTTCATTTTAATCTCCCTTGTGAAACTGTGTGTTCTGAAAACCCCTAAACTTTACCATGATCGCTTATACCCGTATAGACGGAATTGAGTTGTTTTTTATTGGTTGTCCGGGAAGAGATGGTAAGTTGGTGCAGTTCTCAATGAATATGTCTTTGTGATTTCGAAGGTGTTTAAAACTGAAAACATGGGGAATGATGAAACGATCAGATATCAATGCAGTGGTGATGGAGGCGCAGACGGCGTTTGAACGGCATGGCTGGGCCTTGCCGCCGAATCCCCGGTGGGATGTGACCGATTTCGGGATGGGCGATTTCGACAAGATTGGATTGACCCTGGTGAACCTCGCAGAACAGTCTGAGTATTGTGAAAAGCTGATGTATGTGCGGCATATGCAAGTGACGCCGCGCCATTATCATGCGGCCAAGAAAGAGGATATCATCTGCCGGTGGGGCAGATTGGCTATTGAGTTGCCTTCGGCCGCCCCGCTTCGCCTTCAAGTGAACGGGGAATGGCGTGATGTTCCACCAGGGAAACCGTTGTTCCTCATGTCCGGGGAGCGCGTTACTCTCACCAAGGGAGTCCTGCATGCCTTCTGGGCGGACTCCGGGTATGCCATTGTGGGGGAAGTGTCCACAGCGAACGATGATGCCCATGACAACTATTTCGAGGACAAGCGGGTGGGGCGGTTCAGCAAGATTAACGAGAATGAACCGGCGTGTGTAAAGCTGGTCAGTGATTGAATTGGCCAGGCACGATGACTGGTCACTCGGGGGCAGACTCAAAATTTAAACTGGCCGCTACGCTACGCCGTAACAACGGCATTGCTTGACATGGAGGGGGGAATCAGCCGGTTTTCTGGCCATAGTATGCACCGGCGCCATGTTTGCGATGATAATGCTTATCCATCAGAAACTTGTCGACGTGGCAAATCCCCGGATTCAAAGCTAGTGTGGTGGCCGCCATTCTGGCCACTTCCTCAAGTATTTGTCCGTGAGTCACCGCCGCCATTGCGTTCTTGCCCCAGGTGAATGGTCCATGGCAGGCCACCAGAACGCCCGGCAACGCCAGCGGGTCCAGTCCCTGGGACGTGAAGTGAGCGGCAATCACAACCCCTGTATTGTGTTCGTAGGCATTATCAACTTCCTCGCGGTTGAGTGCACGCGTACACGGCACCGCGCCGTGGAATGTATCCGCATGTGTGGTGCCCAGGCAGGGGATGGGTTGCTGTGCCTGCGCCCACGCTGTTGCAAAGGGGGAATGCGTATGCACAATGCCGCCGAGAACGGGAAATGCGCGATATAAGGCCAGGTGGGTCGGGGTGTCCGATGAAGGGTGCAGGGTCCCTTCGATCCTCTCGCCGGTCTCGAGGGAAATAACTGGAATATCGTCCGGTCCCATTCGTCCGTATTCCACCCCGCTCGGTTTGATGGCGAAAACGCCAGCTTCACGATCTACCTCGCTGGCATTGCCCCAAGTCAGGATCGCCAACTTCACCCGGTCAATTTCCTTATTGGCCTCACAAACCCGTTCTCTTAATTCGCGATAGCGCATGGATTACCGCCTTTCACCTATCTCCTGCTTGAATCGGCGTAATTCGGTCTGGGCGTCAATCACGACCAGTTCCACATCCGCCATCTCGCAGAAGATCTCGATGTGCGCTGTTTTCAATTGGCTGGAGTAGGCCGTGTGATGTGCCCCGCCGGCCAGGATCCAGGCCGTAGCCGCGACTTTCAGGTTCGGTTGCGGGATCCAGAGCGCCCGCGCCACCGGCAGGTTCGGCAGGTCGTGCGGCGGCACGACGGTCTCGACCTCGTTGATAATCATACGGAACCGGTCGCCGAGATCGATCGGCGAGACGTTGATGGCCGGGCCCGCCGGCACGTTGAATACCAGTCGGGCGGGGGCTTCCTTGCCCCCGATGCCCAGCGGATGCACTTCAAGCCGGGGCTTTCCCGCGGCGATCGACGGACAGACCTCCAGCATGTGCGAGCCGAGAACCCGCATTCCGGCGGGATCGAGATGGTAGGTATAGTCCTCCATGAACGATGTGCCACCCTTCAGCCCATGCCCCATCACTTTCATGATATGCACCATGGCGGCGGTTTTCCAATCGCCCTCGGCGCCGAACCCGTAGCCGTCGGCCATCAGCCGCTGCACGGCCAGCCCCGGAAGCTGCCGGAAACCATGCAAATCCTCGAAGGTGGTGGTAAAGGCCCCGAATCCGCCCTGTTCGAGGAAGGCGCGCATGCCGATCTCGATACGGGCCTGTTCGCGAATGCTCGCGCTGGCGGCATCGCCGCCAGTGATCGCGTAGCACGTGGCGTATTCCGCCACCAGCGCCGTAATCTGCGCCTCGGTCACATTGTTCACATAGGCGGCCAACTCTCCCATGCCGTAGCCGTTGACCGCGTAACCGAAACGGATCTGGGCCTCGACCTTGTCGCCTTCGGTCACCGCTACTTCGCGCATGTTATCACCGAAACGGGCAACCTTGAGATGCTGCGAGGCATGCCAGCCGATGGCGGCACGTGTCCAGTCCCCCAGTTCGGCACGCACGTCCGGATCCTGCCAGTGGCCCGTGATGACAGTGCGTTGCTTGCGCAGGCGGGTGCAGATGAAGCCGAATTCACGGTCGCCATGCGCCGACTGGTTCAGGTTCATGAAGTTCATGTCGATGCCGGACCAGGGAATGTCGCGCCCGAATTGTGTATGCAGGTGCACGAAGGGCTTTTTCAGCGCCGTCAGGCCGGCAATCCACATCTTGGCCGGGCTGAAGGTGTGCATCCAGGTAATCAGGCCGATGCAGTTTTCGTCGGCATTGGCATCGCGGCAGAGGGCGTAGACCTCATCCGGCGTCTTGACTGTCGGCTTCCAGACGACGGTGGCCGGGATCGCGGGGTCGGCGCTGAGCGCCGCCGCGATCTGTTGCGCATTCGCCGCCACCTGTTCCAGCGTCCTGGGACCGTAGAGATGCTGGCTCCCGGTTACAAACCAAAGTTCCTTGTGCAGTGACATATGATTCTCCTGACTTGTTTTAAGAAATTTGTGCGTTTTAGTTAAACAGCGAATTACGGTGATGCCTTGCCCGCTTCTTCGCGGATCGCGATCAATTCCTTCATCACCATAAACTGGTTGTCGGAATATCCCGTTGTGCCGAACAGGTCGTGCAGCCGTTGGTAGAGGCCGAAAAGTCGCTCGTAGACCGCGACGTTTTCCGGAATCGGGCGGTACTGGATATCGCTGATAGAGGTCATCGCGCTCGCCGCCGCCGCAAAATCGGGGTGCGCCCCCGCCACAACGGCTCCCGCCATCGCGGAGCCCAGGGCGCAGGTCTGATCGCTGCCGGAAATCAGCATCGGGCAGTTGAATACATCCGCGTAGATCTGCATCAGCATCGGACTTTTGGTTGCAATCCCGCCGCAGTTGATCACCCGCTCGATCGGTACGCCATATTCCACCATGCGGTCGCGGATCATGCGTGCCCCGAAGGCTGTCGCCTCCACCAGCGCGCGGAAGATCGCAGCTGGCGAGGAATGCAACGTCAGACCCATGATCATGCCGGTAAGCTGCTGGTCAACCAGGATCGTGCGGTTGCCGTTCTGCCAGTCCAGCGCCAGCAACCCGCTTTCGCCCGGCTTGAGCGCGGCAGCCCCCTCATCGAGCACCCGGTGATTGACCCCGCCGCCCGGCTGAAGCTTGTGTACGAACCAATTGAAGATATCGCCGACGGCCGATTGCCCGGCCTCGACGCCGTAACTCCCTGGCAGTACCGACTCGGGCACCACGCCGCAGACGCCGGGAATATCCGCCAGCGCGTGATCCATCGGCAGCACCGCCAGATCGCAGGTCGAGGTGCCGATCACCTTTACCATCACACCCGGCTGGATTCCGCACCCGACCGCCCCGAGATGGCAGTCGAAGGCCCCGCCCGCCACCGGGATGCCGGCTGGCAGACCCAGCCGCTTCGCCCACGCCGGGGTCAGCCCGCCGACGGCATTGGCGATCGTGATGGCCGTTGACGGCAGTGTGGCGCGCACGGCAGAGAGTACCCCGTCATCAAACATGGCGATAAACGCCGGATCCGGATAGCCGCCCCAGGCCGGGTTGAACATGGCCTTGTGCCCGGCCGCACAGATGCAGCGTTGCACATGCGAGGGCGCGGTGGTGCCCGTCAAGACGGCTGGGATCCAGTCGGCCAGTTCCACCCAGGTGTGGGCGGCATCGAAGACCTTGCGGTCCGTGCGGGCGCAGTGCAACAGTTTGGCCCAGAACCATTCTGAGGAATAGATCCCACCGCATTTGGCGAGGTATTGCGGATAGCTCGATTCCGCCGCACGGGTGATTTCGGCCGCTTCCCTGAAAGCCGTATGGTCCTTCCAAAGCCAGCCCATCGCGTTCGGATTTCCCGCGAAAGGCGCTTGCAGTGCCAACGCCTCGCCAGCCGCATCGACGGGGATCGGGGTGCTTCCGGTGGTATCCACGCCGATGCCGACCACTTTCGTGGCCACTCCGGCCCCGGCCTGTTTGAGCGCTGCCGTAACCGTCGCCTCAATTCCCGCCAGATAGTCGGACGGATGTTGCCGGGCGACATGCGGGTCACGTGGATCCGTCACTACGCCCATGTCGCCAGTCGGGTAGTTGAAGACCGACATGCCGAGTGTGTGGCCGTCCGCGATGCGCACCACGATGGCCCGCACCGAATTCGTACCGAAGTCCAACCCGATCGAATAGTGTGGTTCTGAAGTCTTCATAACAAGTGCCTCTCCCTGCTTCAAAGTTGAAATATCGACACACAATATCGGTTGTCGCGATATTTGTCTTGTCGAATTACGATCTAAATTTGTAGATTTCAGATAGTATGTCAACGACTTCAGCGAGTATGCGAATTTCGTCCTTCGAACCAAACGCCACTTCCGGGCGTGAGCCCGCGATTCCGCATGTCGCGCTGCTGGTTGATACCGCGCTTGAGTCCGGGCGTGGTATGCTCAGCGGGATCGTCGCCTTTACCCGGCAGTACGGGGCCTGGTTGACCTTCCATGAACCGCGCGATATCGAGCACTTGCTACCTGACTGGATTGCGAACTGGCGTGGTCATGGCATTATCGCCCGCATCCAGAATGTGGAGATGCGCCGCTTGCTGGCACGCACCGGACTGCCGGTGGTGGATGTGTTGGGGGCTTCGCGGGGTTCCCCGTTTCCGCTTGTGCATGTGGACGATGCCGCCATTGCCAGGCTCGCCGCCGGGCATTTGCTCGATCAGGGATTTTCGTCCTTCGGATTCTGTCATATGACCGGACAGCCGTGGTCGCTGGTGCGGCGCGATGCCTTCCGGCAGCATCTCAAGCACGCCGGGCACCCCTGCGCCTGTTTCAACATGGCCGGCGATCGCTTCGTGCAATACGCCTGGGAAACCGAGCAGGTGCAGCTCGCCACCTGGCTCCTGTCCTTGCGGAAGCCGGTCGGAATTATGATCTGCAGCGACTGGCGCGGACAGGCCGTACTGGTCGCCTGCCGGCGCGCCGGTCTGCGGGTGCCGGACGATGTGGCACTGGTCGGTGTGGATAATGACACGACACTTTGTGAGGCCTGTGAGCCGCCGCTGAGCAGCGTCCAGTGCGACTATCACCGCGTCGGCTTTGAGGCTGCCAGGCTGCTGGCACGGTGGATGGCGGGCGAACGGCCTTCCGGTGGTCCGCTGAGGGTGCCTCCGCGCGGTGTGAAGGTGCGCCGATCAAGCGACACGCTGGCCATCGAGGAAGGGCACGTCGCCCAGGCGGTACGCCTGATCCGTCAGCATGCCTGTGCAGGCATCTCCGTTGAGGAGGTCGTCCGGCGTGTGCCCTGCTCGCGGACGGCACTCCAGCGTGAATTCAAAGCCGTCCTGGGCCGCTCCATGCACGACGAACTGCTGGGCGTCAAACTTGATGCGGCGATGTTCCTGCTGCGCGAAAGCAATCTGTCGATTGCCGATATAGCAGAACGTTGCGGTTTCGGCAGCCAGGCCTACCTGGGAGCCGCCCTGAAAACGCACCGTCGTACCACCCCGCTGCACTATCGCCGCCTGTGGGATATCACCCCCCGTGATATCTCGCTATGACATCCTCATGCGGTGGGGACGGGTCAGGCGGTGTATACAGTGCTCAGGTTGAGGTGGTGGCCGAGATTGCGCGCCTCGGTCGGTGTCTTGAGTGTCTGGCGTTTGAACTCGCGGCAGAAGTTGGCCGTATCCCGGTAGCCGCAGTTGGCGGCGATCTCCTTGACGGCCAGGGATGAAACGGTGAGCTGTCGTAGCGCATGTCGTATGCGGATTTGTTGTAGCGTGGCATAAGGACTCTGGCCGGTCTCGGCCCGGAACCGGCGGGAAAGGTGGTAGCGGGAGCAGCCTGCCGCTGCCGCTATCCTCTTCATGGAAAGCCCGCCGTCGGCAAATGCCTGCTCCATCAGGGTCAACGCCTGTTCCACCGCCGGGGACTGCTTGCGGGCGGGATGCGGACCGGACCGGAACAATTCCATCAGCAGGTTGTAACCCGCGATGGCCAGCTCGAAGCCATCTGGTATATGTCCTTCCGCGACAAGAAGATGGATGCGGCGGATGATCGCCAGTGAAGGGTGTTCCAACGGTAAATTCCAGATATGGCCGTGCTGATCAACCAGCTCGTTAGCGAGTTCTCGTGCCATGTTGCCGTTCAGGATGACGTAACAGAATCCCCATTGTGTGCCGCTCTGGTGCCAGTAGCGCGTGTTGGATGGGAGGCCGGCTAGAAAGCCGGTGCCAGGCCTCAGAATGACGGGACGCCCGTCCGGTAGCGTCTGGAAACGCCCTTCGCCGCTCAGCGTATACTGAAACAGGTATCCTTCATGTCGCTGGCGGTTGTCCCAGTCGTATCGCCGCTGCCCGGTTTCGATCGCCATTCCTTCGACCACCAGATCGCACTGGTGTGAGGGGGATACATGGCTGCGATTGAATCCGGTTTCACGCAGGACCGAACCACAAAGGGAAGGCACGATTTTCATATATATAGCATTTAACAACAATAGATTGACTTTTACAAGCGTTAACGACGTTTTTAGGATAGAGCACGATTATTACAAAAGGAAGGAGAACGTTTATGGCGATTAAGGTTGCAGTTATCGGTGCCGGAAGTATCGGGTTCACGAGAGGGTTGATGAAGGATATCCTGTCGGTGCCGGAGTTGAACGATACCGTGTTCACCTTCACGGATATCAACAAGGCCAATCTGGATATGATCACGCAGCTGGCCCGGCGTGATATCAAGGGCAACAAGGTGCCGGCGAAAGTCGTGCCGGTGCTGAGCCGTCGCAAGGCGCTGGATGGCGCGGATTTCGTTGTGAACACCACGCGTATCGGCGGGTTGGAGGCCTTCGCGCTGGATGTGGACATCCCGTTGAAATACGGGATTGACCAGTGTGTGGGCGACACGCTTTGCGCGGGTGGCATCATGTACAGCCAGCGCAATATTCCGGCCGTGCTGGATTTCTGCGAGGACATCCGCGAGGTCGCCTCGCCGGACTGCCTGTTCCTGAACTATGCCAACCCGAACGCCATGAATACCTGGGCCGCCAATGCGTATGGCGGAGTACGCACACTGGGGCTTTGTCACGGAGTTCAGGGCGGACACTGGCAGATCACCGAAGTCATCAAGCGGCTGGTGAACGGCGACAGGAAGCCGGAGGATGGCGGCTACGTCAATATCACGATGAAAGACGTGGATATCATCTGCGCGGGGATCAATCACCAGACCTGGTATATCAAGGTCCGTTACAAGGGGGAAGACTGGACGGAACGGCTGGTGGAAGGTTTCGCGAGGCATCCGGAATTCAGCCGCACGGAAAAGGTGCGTATCGATATCCTGAAACGTTTCGGTTACTACACCACCGAATCCAACGGGCACGTGTCGGAGTATGTCGCCTGGTACCGGAAGCGGCCGCGCGAACTGAAGCAGTGGATTGACCTGAGCAGTTGGATCAACGGCGAGACCGGCGGCTACCTGCGGGTCTGCACGGAAGGGCGCAACTGGTTCGAGACGGACTTCCCGAACTGGATGAAGCAGCCCGCGCCGGTGTTCGATCCGCAAACTCGCAGCCACGAGCATTGTAGCTACATTATCGAGTCGCTGGTGACTGGGCGGTGTTACCGTGGCCACTTCAATCTCCCGAACGAGGGATGCATTACCAATCTGCCTGATGATGCGATTGTGGAGGTGCCGGTGTATGTGGACGGGAACGGGCTCAGCGTGCCCCAGGTAGGCGCACTGCCACCTGGGTGCGCGGCGATCTGCAATGCATCGGTTTCCGTGCAGCGTTTGGCGGTCGAGGCCGCTGTGCATGGCGATGTGGCGTTGCTGAATCAGGCCATGCTGATGGATCCGCTGACTTCAGCGGTATGCACGCCGCCGGAGATCGGACAGATGACCGATGAGATGCTGATCGCGCAGGCGCAATGGCTGCCGCAGTATGCCCGTGCGATTCCTGCGGCAAAGGCCCGTTTCGCGGCCGGCAGGCGCTTGGGCAATCACTCCACCAAAGGGGCGGCACGGCTCAAGACCAAGAGCGTGGAGGAGATGCGCAAGAACACCGAGGAAGCCCAGCGTAATGCGGCGGCGGCCGACAAGGCTATGGCGACACGCAAGGCCCAAGTTGCCGGGCGGAAGAAGGCCTGATCAGGGGGAGGGGTTTTACTCCCGCCGCAAACTCTCAATGGGGTTCAGGCGGGCGGCGCGCCAGGCGGGGTAGAATCCGAAAAAGATGCCTACCCCCGCCGAGAAGGTGAGGGCGATGAGCACGGAGCCGGGTGAAATCACGACCGGCCAATGGTTGACGGCTCCCAGAATGTAGGCGGCACTGACGCCCAACCCGATCCCGATGATGCCCCCGACTCCGGATAAGACGACGGATTCAACGAGAAACTGGCGCATGATATCCCGGCGCCGGGCGCCGAGCGCCAGGCGCAAGCCGATCTCGCGTGTCCGTTCCGTCACGGCCACCAGCATGATGTTCATGATGCCAATCCCGCCCACCAACAGTGAAATCGAGGCGATCACGGTGAGCAGGATGGTCATCAGGCTGGAGACTTGCGTGATCATCTGCGTCACTTCCGTCATATCCATAATGGTAAAGTCATCATCTTCGCCATCAATGCGGTGGCGCTGGCGCAAAATCGCTGACACATCATTCCGGGCCAGTGTCAGATTGTCCATGGACGTGAGGCTGCACAGCAGCTGATTGACATTATTGAACTTGGACTTGTCGAGAACCCGGCGGACCGTGGTCCACGGCGCGATAATGGTGTCGTCCTGATCCTGTCCGAAGGCAGACGTGCCCTTGGCGGCCATGACCCCGATGACCCGGAAGGGCATATTCCGGATCCGGATGGTTTCCCCGACCGGGTCTTCACTTTGAAACAACTGGGCGGCGACCGTTTTTCCCAATACGCAGACCCGGGTGGCACTTTTAATGTCCGCTTCGGTGAAAAAATCGCCGGAGACAATCTCCCAGTTTCTGATCTTGGGGTACTGGGTGTTCACCCCTTGAATCTGGGTGGCCCAGTCATTTTCCCGGAAAATGCACTGGACTCCCGTCCGGATCACGGGCGTCATGGCGGTGACAAAGCGACACTCCTGCAGGATCGCTTCCCCGTCTTCCACCTTGAGTGTCTGCTGCGTGCCGGAGCCCCCGCGGAAACCCCCGGCATTCTGGCTTCCGGGAAAAATCATGAGGAGGTTATTGCCCATGCTGCTGATCTGGGCCTTCATGTTGGTCGAGGCACCTTGCCCCACGGCCACCACGGCGATGACGGCGGCAATGCCGATAATGATGCCCAGGGCGGTCAGCATCGAACGGCCTTTATTCCGGGCGAGTGCCCGGAGTGCGATTTTAATGATCATCAGCCCGTTCATGTGATCTCTCCATCCCGCATCGTGATGACGCGCTTGGCAAAACGGGCGATGTCCGGTTCATGGGTGACCATGACGATGGTGATGCCTTCCCGGTTGAGTTCCTGGAAAAGCGCCATGATATCGTCGGCCGAACGGCTGTCCAGGTTGCCCGTGGGTTCATCCGCCAGAATCAGCGGCGGTTGGTTTACCAGGGCCCGCGCAATGGCCACCCGCTGTTGCTGGCCACCCGAGAGCTGGCCTGGGTGGTGTTTCATACGCCCCTCCAACCCGAGCCGGCTGAGGAGCTTCCGGGCGCGGGCCCGGCGGTCGGCGCTGCGCATCGGGAGCCCGTAATACAGGGGAAGTTCCACGTTTTCTTCCGCCGTGGTTCGGGGCAGAAGATTGAAGTTCTGGAATACAAACCCGATTTTGCGGTTCCGGATGGTCGCCAGCGCATCGGCATCAAGCCCGCTGATTTGCTCGCCATCCAGGTGATAGCTCCCGCTGTCGGGCATATCCAGACAGCCCAGCAGGTTGAGCAGGGTGCTTTTCCCTGACCCCGAATGCCCCATGATCGCAACAAATTCTCCAGCCGAGATGTCGGTGGACACATTCCTCAATGCCGGAACATCCACTGATTCCATGTGGTAGACTTTAGTGATCTGGCGGAGGGAGATGAGCATGGCTTAACGGCGCGCGCGCGGAGTGCTTCCGGGCATCTTCGGGGCAAATGGGTTGATGGTTTTCTTATCCTCATTGCTGACGTCAATGCCGGTGATGAGTTCCTGTCCTTCGGTCAACGGGCAGGGCTCCAGGATTTCCGTGTAGATGCCATCCGAAATCCCCAGCTTCACGGCGACCGGCGTAGGCTCGGAATCCGGACTGTCCCTGATCCAGACCTTGGGTCTCTGTTCCGTGCGGGGGCCCAGCCGTTTCCTTTTGGGCTCCGCCTCCGCTGATTTCTTTTCGGCAGGTTTAAACCGCAGGGCGGCATTTGCCACCTTCAACACATTGGTGCGCTGCGCCACTTCACAGATAATAATGGCGGTCATTCCCGGAAACAGCCTGTTTTCTTGGTTTTCGGCGTTCACAATCACCGGGTAGGTCACCACATTTTGCATGGTGCTGGCGGACATCCTTACTTGTTCGACTTTTCCCGTGAAGACTGTATCAAACGCATCCACGGTAAAGGTAACGTTCTGGCCTTCGCGGATGCGGCCGATATCCGCCTCGGGAATGCTGGCTTCCACCTGAATGGTGCGAAGGTCCGTGGCGATTTTGAACAACGTCATGGCATTCATGCTTGATACCACCGTCTGCCCTTCACTGACGTTACGCGTGATGACCACGCCGTCCACCGGAGAGCGGATGGTGGTGTAGCTTAGATTGGCTTGGGAGAGCCGGAGCGAGGCCTCGGTCTGCTCGACAGTGGCTTTGCTGACCTTGAGCTGGGCGGCCAGCGCATCCCGGACGGCAATGGCCGCATCCAGATCCGTCTCGGACAGCATATTCTGGCCTGCCAGTGTTTTCGTGCGGGTTAGTTCCTTGTCCGCCTGCACCAGTTTGGCGGTGGTTTGCTCCACATTCGCCCTGGCTGACATCAGATTGGCCTGATCCTGTGCGAATCGGGCTTCGTAGGTGATTGGATCTATCTGGGCCACCAGATCGCCGGCCTTTACAAGTGAATTATAATCCACATACAACTTGTTGATGCGACCGTTGACCTGTGTGCCCACATCCACCAGCTGGATCGGTTTAATCAGCCCGCTGGCCCGGACGAACAGGACCAGCTCGCCGCGTTTCAGATCCGCTGTGAAATAACGGGTCGTCTTTTGAACTGTATGATATTTCCAGTACCACAGGCCTCCACCGGTCAGAGCCAATACCAGAACAAGCGCGATGATCCATCGTTTCATATTATTCCTCTCCACAGGCATGCTTGAGTTTAGCGACGGCTATCTGATAATCAAATTTTGCCTTTACCTGTTCTGCGCGGGCGCTGGTCAACGCCACCTGGGCATCGGTCACGTCCAGGGCGGAAGCCGCGCCCAGCCGGTAGCGCGCATTGACGAGCTCATGGCTCTCCGTCGCCTGCCTGGTGATCAGATCGGTCAGGGTGAGGCGTTGCTGTGAACTGTCGTGCTCACTCAAGGCCGTCTGAATCTCTTCATAGAGGTCCTGTTCGAATTCCGCCATCTGAGAGCGGGCGGACCGGAGCTGGCTGACAGCTTCATTGACTTGCCAGGTTTGCCGGCGCCCTGTGAACAGGTTCAGGGCCCCTTGCAGGGTGGTTGACCAGTTCCAGGTCAGCGGGAACGAGGTGCCATTGAGCCCGTATCTGGCCTGCAATCCGAGCTCGGGATAGAGCGTGGCGATGGCTTCATCGACGGCGGCATGGGTCATGCGCTCTTTTGCCTGCAGTACCTTCAGTCCCGGATGAAACTGCCGGGCCCGGTCCATCAGTTGATCCGCCGGAGAGAGTGTAAAGGTTTCTGCGGCATCGGGCTGCAGGGTGTAGCCCGGGTCGGTGGCCAGGCCCAGGCTGCGGTTCAGCGAGGCCCTGGCGGTCATGATCCCGTTCCGGGTTTTGATTTTATCAAGTTGCGCATTCCCTAAATCCACTTCGGATTTCGTCAGGTCATAACGGGTGCGGCGCCCCACTTTTACAAACGCATTGACCTGATCCAGATGGGCCTGATACTGCCGGATGGCCTCGGATGCCACCTGGTCGAGCTCAAGCGCCTTGCCGAGATTGAGATAGGCGGTGCGGGTCAGGAGGGCGAGGTTGCTGCGGGTCGTACGGACCGTCTCCCGGGCGGCAATCAGGTTCGCATACGCCTGCCTGACCTGCGCGGGGGTTTTCCCGAAGTCATACACCAGCAGGTTCAGCCCGATGGAACTGCTGAAGGAGTTGCGTCCACTGGAACTGCCCGGAGCCGAATCCGTATTGGCCGTGGAGCGGGTTTCTCCCGCGCTGGCGGTGACCTGAGGCCAGTAGGCGGCGCGGACTTGATACACTCTGGCCGTCGCCACGGCAAGGGCCTGTTCGGCCTGGAATATCCGGGGATGACAGGCGAGGGGAATCTCCAGGGCGCGTGCCAGCGTCAGGGCCGTATTGGAGGAGAGTCCGATCTCGGCGGGTTGAAGCAGGCGTTCACCGGGCACGGCCCCATTCCCTTTTTGAACATCACGGGCATGCCGGATGGTGGCACAGCTTGTGGCAAGGGCCAGAACGGCTATTCCCAGCCCCAGTGTGAGCCCCGCGCGTGTGATCTGAGTTTTCATGAAGGATATATTTATATATTACTAAACGGCGTAACGCATTATTTATTGCAAAAAAAATATTTGATTATTCCGGGGGTGGCAGGCATTTTAACTGACATGAATACAAACCCATTTATCCGTCCTGATTGGGATCATTATTTCATGAACATCGCCCAGGTGGTTGCGACGCGTGGAAATTGCTGCCGGCGCCAGGTTGCGGCGGTCGTGGTCAAGGATCAGCGCATTATTTCCACCGGGTATAACGGGACCCCGCGTGGGGTAAAAAATTGCTTTGAGGGCGGGTGTGAGCGCTGTGCCGGTTCGGCCCCTTCCGGAACGGCGTTAGGGGAGTGCATTTGCTGTCATGCGGAGGAAAACGCCATCACCCAGGCCGCCTACCATGGCATCTCCTTGCGGGGCGCCACCTTGTTCTCAACCCTAAGCCCCTGCCTGACCTGCGCCAAGATGATCATCAATGCGGGCATTCATGAAGTGGTCTACGAGAATGAGTATGAGTTCAGCACCCAAACCCGTGCCCTGTTGCATGAGGGCGGGGTCCGGTGCCGGAAGTTGGGGTGAGGAAGGTTATCAGTTAATGGTTATATGTTATGCGGTTATCAACGAATAACATATAACGAATGACTTACTTCGCGATCGGCGCCGCAGGGGCTTCCACTTTGACAGGCTCAGCCGTGGGTTCAGTCGGCACGGTCACAGTCATCGGAACGGTTGGTGCTTCAACCACGGGCGCTTGGACAACAGGCACTTTGACGGCAGGGGTCTCGATCACGGGGGCGACTGCCTTCGGGGGCATCGGCATTTCGGACTTGATCGGCTCGATCTTGACCTTGGGCTCATCGATGATCACCGGGGCGGGAGGCAGGGTGATATTCTCGAGTTTGGACGGGTTCAGGTCCTTTTCCTTGCCAGGCGCACCCCAACGGCCATAGCGGCGACGTTCGATGCTCTGGTCCTCGATTTTCATCTCGAACAGTGCCGCCAGGGACTTCCATTCACGGGCGCTGAAATTCAAGACGTTGCCCATCTTGTTGATGATGGCGGCCGTATCCAGCGTGGTGATGCGGTAGAGATCCTTGTACCAGGAGGGGCCCGACTGCATTCTGGCGGGCAACGTCGAGGCGTCGCCGAGCAGGAATACATGTTTGGGATCGCCTGACATAAAGCGCCCTTCCACATAATCATCCATGCTGATCTGGACCCAGTCGTGCCCGGTCCACGCATGTAATAGCGGGGCGTTCAGGGAGGGGCTGTTGTTGTAGGTGATCAGTCCGATCTGGTGACCGCGGGAGATTTCAAAGGCCAGTTGCACCATGCGCTTCCTCGCAGGAACCACCATGATGGATTCGGGCGTGGCTGAAGCGGCCCAGAGCAGATCACTGGTCGCCACCACTGTCAATGCAATCAAACCCGCGCTTACCATTTTATTAATTTTCATCGTCATGCTGCCTTTCGTGAATCAAATACGAATTGGAATCTAGCGAGCCCTGCGCCTGAACGCAATCCTATTTGCCTAATACCTTTTTGAACTCGGCGGTCAACATCGGCAAAATCGTGAACAGGTCACCGACGATCCCATACGTGGCCACCTTGAAGATCGGCGCATCCGGATCCTTGTTAATGGCAATGATGATATCGGAGGACTGCATTCCGGCAAGATGCTGGATCTGGCCGCTGATCCCGATGGCAAAGTAGATCTTGGGACAAACGGTTTTGCCGGTTTGCCCGACCTGGTGCGAATAGGGAATCCAATTGGAATCCACGGCCGCACGTGAGGCGCCGACCCCCGCACCTAACACATCTGCCAGACCACGGAGCAGTTTGAAGTTCTCCACGGTTTGAAGGCCACGCCCGCCGGACACGATGATATTCGCTTCAGCGATATTCATGGTGGATTCGACTTCGGGGATAAACTTCAAGCGCTTCGCTTTTGACTGGAGCAGGACCTCGGCGATGGTTTCCATTGAGATTTCCCCCGGATGGGCGGGATTCACAACGGCTTCCTTCATGACCTTGTGCCGCACCGTGGCCATCTGGGGGCGGGAGGTGGGCGTTTCAATCGTCGCCATGATATTGCCCCCGAACGCGGGCCGGGTCTGGAGCAGATTCAGCGTCTTGGGATCAACGGCCAGCTCAGTGCAGTCCGCCGTCAGTCCGGCATTTACCTTGACTGCCACACGCGACACCAGACTGCGTCCAATGGTCGAAGCGCCACACAGGAAGACATTGGGCTTGTGCCGGTTGACGAGCTCAATCAGGACATTGCCATAGGCTTCATCCTGGAAATAGGCCAGCTCGGGCCGGTCCACCACATAGACTTTGTCTGCGCCACGGGCGATCAGATCCTTGGCCTTGCCCTGGATATTGCTGCCCAGCAGGACCGCACAGAGCTTCATGCCAAGCGAGTTGGCCAGTTTGCGCCCTTCACCCAGTAATTCGTAGGTGATGGATTCAATGTGGCCGTCATTCTGTTCTGCAAAGACCCAGACGTCCTTGAAGGCATTCAAGTCGATGCCGGTGCTCGCTTTTTCCTTCATCCAGATAGCGTCGAATTTGCAGGCCGCCACGCAGGCGCCGCAAAGGGTACATTTCTGGAGGTCAATCACGGGGGCGGTCTTGCGCTCCGCCTGGGTCATGGCTCCAAAGGGGCAAGCCCTGACGCAGGCACCGCAGAAAACACAGTTGTCTTTGATTTTGATGGGGTCGCTCATGATAGTGGGCTCCTTATTGCGCGGCGCCTAAGACGGCGTCTTTCATTTTGGCTACGAGTTGCGGGATAAAATCCTGAGGCTCTCCTTTGAATATCTCGCCACCCTGCCGGGGTGGTGGGGTGAAGATCTTCACGACTTTGGTCGGCGAACCGTCGAGCCCGAGGCATTTAGGGTCGCAGTTCATGTCAGCCGCTTTCCACGTCTGGATCACCGCTTTTTTCGCGGCCATCTTCCCTTTAAGAGAGGGCAGGCGCGGCTCATTGATCTCCTTGACCACGGTCAGGACGCAGGGGAGGGGGGACTGAATGACTTCGTAGCCATTTTCCATCAGGCGCTCGGCCACAATCGTTTTTTCGTCCAGGGATTCGATCTTGCGAACATAGGTGATCTGGGGGAGATCCAGGTGAACGGCAATTCCGGGGCCGACTTGCGCGGTGTCGCCGTCAGAGGCCTGCTTGCCGCAGATAATCAGGTCGTACGTGCCGATCTTGCGGATGGCCATGGCCAGTGTGTAACTGGTGGCCCAGGTGTCGCTGCCGGCAAAGGCCCGGTCGGAGACCAGAATGCCGTCATCCGCACCCATGGCAATGGCATCGCGCAACGCATTCTCCGCCTGGGGCGGCCCCATGGAGAGGACGGTCACCGTGCCGCCATGCAGGGCCTTAAGCCGTAAGCCTTCTTCAATTGCGTACATGTCAAAGGGGTTGATAATGGATACCACGCCATCGCGCATCAGCGTATTTGTCGCCGGATTGATCTTCACATCCGTCGTTTCCGGAACCTGTTTGATACACACAATGTATCGCATATTTTTCTCCTTCACTTTCAACCTTGATTGGAATCAAAAACGGGGGGTCATTATATGGATAAGAGACAGGGATGCAAGGGAATATCTTTTAAACCAGTTGTTAAGTTGTTGGGGTGTTGGGGTGTAAGGAATCGCCTTGCGGCCCCTTAATGACCGAACAACTCAGCAACCTGCCAACTCAACAACTTTTCTTCTCTTCACCGCGGTAAAGGGCAGTCCAACGCATCGGCCACGGCCCGCAAAGCGTCCCCCTCATCCGTTGTGATGGTCCCATCGCAGTGGATGGCGGCGGCACAGGCGGCGACCAGTTTCTGCTTGAGCAGGGGCGTGGTGCCGGCCAGCCGGTCCAGTGCCTTGTCCATTGCGATCAATGAGGCGGACGGCGCCGGCAGTAGAGCGAGGAGGGGGAAGCCCAGTTCCCTGCATCCGGCCTGAAAGGCCTGTTCAGCCTGGGCGGGCGTGGTGGCTCCGTACCAGGCCAGGGCGGAGAGCAGACTCGTGACTTCATGGGTCAGGGTGTTAAACGAGGTGAAGCGGACCTTGCCCGGCTTGGCCAGTCCGAACGGGGTGTCCAGATGCCGCAACACCATCCGCAGTACCATGTACTCAAACAGGGTGACCTCGGAATCAGCCGATATCAATGCCAGCATGGTTTCGCGGAAGGCCTGATATTGTGCCGGTGTCAAATGCTTTAGACTGCCGATCGCGATCTCCACCAGGGGCTGCCGCGACGCAGCGGGCAGGGTATTCAATTCCTTGATCAAATGGTCGGCGTCCAGATGGAGTGCCGCCGGAATCCGTTGAACGAGATAGCGGAGCTGTTGCTGCCGCAGGTCGGGATTGGCGTCCAGTAATATTCCAAAAACCACCGCCTGTGCCAGGGCGGGCGTGTGGGCGGCGGTCAGGAGTGATGGCGGGATGGCTTTAATCGAATCAGTCGCCAGGATCAGGCTTCTGGCCGGCAGGGTCCCCGCCTGATTCACGACCTGGTCAGGCGCAATGACCGGAAGCGGCGGGGGGGCGACGGGAGGGGGAATGGTTGTTAAGTTGTTTAGTTGCTGGGTTGCTAAGTGGGAAGCGGGTGGGCGCTTCGCCGACAACTCAGCGATTTGAGAATCCGAAACCGCTTCCGTCCGGGTAGGGCGAGGCGTCCCTGCCGAGCCGTCTTCTTCTCCCGTAAACTGCGGATCCAACCGCCGGATGCGGTCGGTCAGGGGAGGGTGGGTCGCCAGTAGGCCAATAAAAGGAGACGTAATGCCGTTGGCGAAAAAGAGATGACTGGCCGCTTCCGCCGATGGCGTCGCCAGCCGTGAGCCAGTGGCGAGTCCTCCGATTTTCTTCAAGGCACCGGAGAGACCGGAGGGGTTACGGGTAAACTGGACCGCGCTGGCGTCCGCCAGGAATTCACGCTGGCGCGAGACCGCACTTTTGATGAGACGCGCAAAGAAAACGCCGATATATCCGATAATCATCATCGCCAACCCGAGCAATACAAGCACCATCAGCGGATTTCCCTTCTTGTCGCGGGAGCTGCCTGCCGAGGTGTGGCCCAGGATGCGGAACATGAAATACCCGGTGATGGCAATGAGGAGAATGCCGTGTAGCACTCCGATCAGCCGGATGTTCAACCGCATATCGCCATTCAGGATATGACTGAACTCGTGGGCGACCACGCCCTGTAACTCCTCGCGGTTGAGCTGTTGCAGGGTTCCGCGCGTCACGGCGATCACCGCATCCTTGGTGGAAAAACCGGCAGCAAAGGCATTGATTCCGTCCTCCCCATCCATGACATAGACCTTTGGGATGGGGGTGCCGGAGGCGATGGCCATCTCCTCGACCACATTCAGGAGCCGCTTTTCCTGGAAGTCCGTGGTGTCGGGTGCGATCGGCCGGCCATTAAGCATTTCAGCGACCGCGACGCCACCGGACGAGAGGGTGGCGATTTTGAAGAGGCTGCCTGAGAGGATGATGCCGCCGGTAACCAGTCCGACCAGACCCAGCAGCGCCGGATCCCAGAGTGCCAGCCAGTTGAAAGGGTGGTCGGGAATCGCGGCCGTATCGTAATGGAAAATCAGGGCGGTGATGAGGTAGAGCGACAAAATGATCAAAACGACGGCGAGCAGGTAAAAAGCAATCAGACGGCTGGTCTGTCGTCGAGCGGCTTCCTGATATTCAAAGAAGTTCATGGCGCGTTATTATAGGGGCAGATGAATATTTGTCAAAATTCAGGTTGAACCCCGAGAGGCACTATTATATAAGTCGTGCTCCTCTTCGAGGCCGGAGTGGCGAAATGGCAGACGCAGTAGACTCAAAATCTACC
>JBIKMI010000110.1:0-8463 GCA_044359285.1 Kiritimatiellia bacterium | reverse complement strand
ATTTGCGCCGCAGGCAAAACCATTTCTTCCTTCGCGGTCTTCGCGTGCTTCTGTTCAAATTCTTCTCTTCTCCTTGTAGGACTAAAGAGTGGTTACCTCTGCACTACAGAGAGTTACAACTCTTGTGAATATGCCCTGGACCGATTAAACGACCGTCCAAAGCACCGCCGCGAGGGTACCTGTCGCGGACCCGATCAGGAAGCCTTTCAGCGCCGTGGAAACGCGCGGAGGGCGGGGATGAAGATGTCGCAGCGACAGGAATCCGATGAGGATGGAAATGACAAATGCCGTGGGAATAGCCCCGGCCAACCCGGCGCCCAAGGCGGGCAACAGGGAGCAGCAGCCGGCCCGGACGATGGACTCCGCGCCATCACGGGTCACATAACACAAGTTCCCCATCCCCGTCCCGATGCTCAAGCCACCCATGATCCCCAGCAGGAAGGCGCAGAGGGTCAGCAGGACGTTGCGCCGCGAGAACCAGGCTACCAGCGCCCCTGACACCGCGCCCGCCATCATGGCAGCAAGATGGGTCAACTCCAACAATGGCAGACCTTCTTTACTGGGATCCAGAACCGGAATAGCCATATTGATAATCCTTTTAGTCGATGCTCAGGCCGGGCAAGACCGCTTTAGCCATTTCCCCGAGGCGGGGACTGACCCGCACGGCATCCTTGAGATATTTGGAAGCCTGCGCCCCGGCTTTTTCATTCCCCTCGAAAGATTCATTAAGGTAGAACGCGACCGCGAAGAAATGTTGCGCCTGATCATGGCGGTTCATGTCGCCCTTCTCCAGAAAATATTTGATAAAACGCATCATCTGCGCCGGAGGCACCGACTCCCAGGGATACTGCGCATCACGGGTGGTCACCTTGGTGTCATCTGCACCCAGGATATCCTTGCTCCCCATCCAGCCGAACCGGTAGCCGTTTTCGGGATTGGCCTTCACTTCCGCCTTGACCCCTTCAATGATGACGGCTTTCATGTCGGCCATCATTTTATAGGCCTTCACCATGTGACGCCCTTTGGCTTTACCCTCGGGAGTCTGGAGCTGCTTGACCGCCTGTTCAATCGGCGCGAGGGCCTGGACAAACCGGTGTTGCTGAACCAACTCAATGCAAGCCTTGCGCGCATCGGCGAGGGCCGTCATATCCGCCTGGATTTTCGCCTGCTTCGCCGCTTCAAATTGCTCGGCCGCCAGGCGCTCCGCTTCCAGTTTTTCCTGGGCCGCCTTCTCCCGGGCGGTTTGCTCCGCGAGGTCGACCGCCGCCCGGTTGGCCGCCTGAATCTCCTTTGATAGCCGGGCAAGCCGGGACGCCATGGCGTCCCCCCCTTTTTGGATCTTTGCCATTTCGTCCGCTACCGATTTATGCAGGTTCGCCACGCGGTCGGGAATATTAGTCAGGCTCGTTATGGCCACCAGCGCCGTGGCGGAATTAGTGGTCGTCAGGATCACCTTGCGCTGCGTGTCCACGGTCTCAAGGATCCCCTTGAACTCATTCGTCGCACCGGCCATCGGACCGGCCAGGAATTGAGCCACCGCCCCCGCCACATCCGTGGCATTGGAACCGGCCTCCACCCACTCGGCCGTCTCCGCCAAGGCCGGTGCCCCGGTCTTCACCATCGAAATCACCTCCTGGGCGTTGGAGCTCCATATGCCGGCCATGATCACGCGATTGGAGAAATCGCCGGCTATCGGCTGGAGCTCTTTCCAGATCTGCTCCGCACTCTTGAGCGCCTTGGCCACCTGGGTCTTGATCTGGTCCGCTTCGGTCTTGCGTTCATTGGACGCCTTGCGGGCTAGTCCCCAGCCGATCAATCCTCCCAGCACGCACACCCCCGCCAGACTCCAGAGGACCGCCTTCCAATGCCGGAAGGGTGCTGGAGGAACCCCTGCGGCCGTCGCCACCTGACTGGAGAAGGAGTCGGCGGTCCCGGCCGCGCTGACCGTCATCACGCCCGCAGGGCCCGCCCCCTTTTTCTTGGTCAGAACAAACTTCCCCCCTTTTTTCACCGTTTGCGGAATCAGGCCCGGCGGGGGAGCCAATGTGGCCCGCACCCGTCGCAGATCGCACAGCAGGGAGTTGTAATTCGGATACCGTCTCTGCGGTTCCGCTTCCAGCATCCGGGCAACGATCCCCTCCACCTCGGGATTAACGCCGGGCCGAAGCGTATGCAAGAGCGGAGCCGGCGCTTTCAAACGGGCCTTGACCACATCGAGCGGGGTTTCGCCCTCGAACGGCGGCTTCAGGGACAACGCATGGAACAGGGTTCCGCCCAAACTGTAGATATCCGAACGCGCATCCGCCGGATGCCCCTTGAGTTTTTCCGGCGCAATATAATAGGGCGTTCCCCAGATTCCCTTGGCCGTGCCCCCCTCCGCCTTGGCTTTGAATTGCGCCAGACCGAAATCCACCACCTTGGCCACTCCATTATGATCCATCAGAATGTTCTCAGGCTTCACATCCCCATGGATCAGGCTGATCGCCGCCGCGGCATTCAGACCCTCGGCGATATCTTCGGCCATTTTCAGAATCAGGGCCTCATTCAGCAGTTCACCCTTGGCAATCATGTGATCCAACCGCCCGCCTTCGAGCAGCTCCATCACCAGATAGGGTTGGCCATGCGCCACACCAAAGGAATAGATCTGGACGATATTGGGGTGATTCAAGGCGGCGGCGGCCTGCGCCTCACGCCGGAACGTCTCCACGAACTCAGGGTTCCCGCCGAAGCTGGACTGCATGACCTTGACGGCGACCCACCGGTCGAGCCCGACATCATGCCCGCGATAGACCGCGCCCATCCCCCCCTTGCCCAGCAGCTCCACCAGGACGAAAGAACCCAGTTTGCTCGGAACCCCCTGCTGCGTCCCGCATTCCGGACAGGCAATATGGGTGAATGGCGGCAGACTGGAAATATCCATCAGATGACCGCACTTGATGCAGGAGGTTTCCTGCATCGGATCGGTTATGATTTCGCTTAGACTGTTCGGCATGGTTCTTTTAAACGTTTATTGTTTTTCCTGATCATTTTGCCTACTATGATCGCATGTGTCTACAGAAATTGACTTCTATTTATCTATGATAAATCCAATTTGTTTCCATATCGGTACCCACCCCGTCTACTGGTACGGCGTCATGATGGCGCTGGCCTTCATGGCAGGACTCCTGCATTGGCAGTGGCTCGGACACCGGACCCGCCACGACACCTCGCTGGCCTCGGACCTGGCCTTCTGGCTGATGGTCGGCGGTATTGTGGGCGCCCGGGCCGCCTACGTGTTCTCCAATTTTGCCTATTTCCGCGCGGCACCCCAGGAGATTATCCGGGTGGATCAGGGCGGCCTGATCTTCTACGGCGGGCTCATCGGCGGTATCCTGGCCTTTTTCATTCTCACGGCCTGGCGTCATCTCAAGGTGAGCGACCTGGCGGACTTCACTATCACCGCCCTGCCCCTGGGACACGCCTTCGGCCGGGTGGGCTGCTTCCTGAACGGGTGCTGCGGCGGCGGCGAGGCGGATCCCTCCTCTTTTCTGGCGGCCGGCTTCACCCACTACCCGGTCCAACTCTATGAGGCCTTTT
Organism: Kiritimatiellia bacterium; assembly: GCA_044359285.1. GTDB lineage: Bacteria > Verrucomicrobiota > Kiritimatiellia > CAIKKV01 > CAITUY01 > JAABPW01. The sequence continues at coordinate 4,887 of JBIKMI010000110.1, read as the reverse complement.
TTAATTTCGGGATCTACGGCCTCCTGACCTGGTATTTCATCTATCGGCGCGGAACCCGTCAGGGCTCGGTGGTGGCCCTCTATCTCATGACCTATCCCGTCGGCCGCTTCCTGCTTGAATTCATCCGGGGCGATGACCGCATGCGCGTCTTCGGCGGGCTGGATGTCGCTCAACTCATCAGTCTCACCCTGATCGCGATCGGCCTCGCCCTGTGGGGCTACACCCGGAAAAAGGCTATCAGCCAAAACTAAGAAGAGTTTGAACAGAAGCACGCAAAGATCGCCAAGGGGGTGGCGGCAACTATGCCGCCACCACGGGTATTATTTTTTTAAATTCAACCCCCTGGTATTTTTGCCGCAGGCACCATTTTCTCTCCCTTCGCGGTCTTCGCGTGCTTCTGTTCAAATTTCTTTGCGGCCCTATCTGCATTTATGAAAGTCACTCCTGATGGTAAAGGCAAACGACTGGACGCCTGGCTGAGCCGGGTGGAACCGACCCTTTCGCGGGCCCGCATCCAGGAGTTGATCCACACCGGCCACATCACACTCAACGGAAAACCTGCCAAACCCAGTCAGACCCTTGTGACGGGCCAGGAAATCCACATCGAAATCCCGCCCGCGGTTGAGATCGCGCTCCAGCCGGAAGCCATCCCGCTGGACATTCTCTACGAAGACACCGACCTGATTGTGATTAATAAACCTGCCGGACTTGTCGTTCATCCCGCCGCAGGGCACGCCTCCGGTACACTGGTGAACGCCCTTCTCGCGCATTGTTCCGACCTGTCGGGGATCAATGGGGAGAAGCGCCCGGGGATTGTCCATCGCCTCGATCGCGATACCACTGGCGTGATGGTGGTCGCCAAGAACGAGCTCACGATGCGGGCACTGACCAGCCAGTTCAAACTCCGCGAAACCACCAAGGAGTATCTCGCGCTGGTCTGGGGACATCCGAACCCGCCGGCCGGCCGGATCGAGACGCTGATCGGGCGCAATCCCCGTGACCGGAAGAAAATGTGTACCCACCCGGATGTGGGCCGCACCGCCATCACGAATTACGAAACACACGAGACCTTCGCAGATACCTCCTTGCTGCGCGTCCGCATCGAGACCGGCCGTACCCACCAGATCCGCGTCCACATGGCCCACCTCGGACATTCCCTCATCGGCGACCCCCAATACGGTCGCCCCCGCCATCATGTCCTGCCCGGCCCACTCCCTTCCCGCCAGATGCTCCACGCCGCCCGCCTGACCTTCACGCATCCCTCGACCGGAAAGATGCTATCCTGTACCGCCCCGCTCCCCGCCGACATGCAAGCGTTACTCAACGCCCTGCGTTGTCCCTAACGCGGCGTTCATTAATAACATTTACATCTTCTTTCGCGTGTGGCGTCCAACATCACCCTCACCCAAGCCCTCTCCCCTCAAGGGAGAGGGAGTAATCCCGCATGAATCGCCCTCCTCGGAGTCCTTGATTCCCATCTTTTCCTCTCCCCTTGCGGGAGAGGATTTAGGTGAGGGGTAGTCCGGCACATCCAAATGTTACTTATTTGCACCACCTAAGCGCCTGTTGAAAAAATGTAAGTATAAATAACTTTGTGTTGCAAAGTTATTTGCGACATGACATCATGGCTTCAGCTCAAGAAAGGAAGACCCATGATCGCCAACCATATTCATGATGCACTCGGGCAAGTGGACCGGATGCGGGACCTGATCCTCGAACGCCGGCGCTTCCACGGCTACTCCGGCACCGCCCGCATGCTCGGCGGCGGCGTCGCGCTGGCCGTCACCTTCGTGCTCGACCGGGTGGAGGCGCTCCATACGCCCCTGCTCCAGCTCATGGGCTGGAGCGGGGTCCTCGCCGCCGCCCTCCTCCTGAATTATGGCGGACTGACCCTCTGGCTCTTCACGCGACGGGGCTCCGGGCATCTCCTGACCGAGCTTCGCCCCGCGCTGGAGGTCGTGCCGGCACTCGCCATCGGGGCCGCGCTCAGCCTCGCTCTGGTATTGAGGGACGCTTATGACCCGCTGTTCGGGGTCTGGATGGCTCTCTACGGCCTCGCCCACATGGGGTATCGCCACTCCCTGCCGGGTGGCATCATCTGGGTGGGCCTGTTCTATCAGGTCGCCGGGGTCATCTGTCTCCTGGCACCCGGCATCGTCTTCCTGAATCCCTGGCCCATGGGCCTGATTTTCTTCACCGGCGAAATGGTGGGCGGCTGGATCCTGCGGAGCGGGAATTCAGTAGGCAGTGACCAGTGGGCAGAGGGCAGTATGGCAGAGGAGGAGACATCAGATGAAACAACCTGTTGAAGCAGAGGCAGGCGCTTTGGAACGACTTTTTCATGAACCCAACCGGATGGCGATCCTGTCGGCGCTCTGTGCCGCAGGGGATCCACTCTCTTTTACAGAACTGAAGTCCTTGAGCGGACTGACCGATGGCAACTTGAGCCGTCATCTCAAGGCGCTGGAGGAAGCCAGCGTGATCCGCATCAGCAAAACGTTTGTCGGGGTCAAACCCCGGACCACGGTGACCCTGACCGACAAAGGCTTGAAGCGGTTCGACGACTATCTCTCTGCCCTCGCGGACGTCTTGAAAAAAGCGCGGAAGGCCATGGCGACCGATCGCCAGAAAAGCCCCGTTATCCTTCCCATGGGGAGAAAGGCGTTAGCCTGATGAAACGTTTATCCGGATGGCTCGGCGGGGTGGCCTTATTGCTCGGGATGCCGCTTCTGGGGATCTGGCTGGCAGGGGGCTCCGTCGCACCCTATCTGGAAATGCCGCCCCGAACCGACTTTGTCTCTCACTCGCCATTTTCATGGCTGGCGTTCTGCGGGTTGGCGGCGTTGATCCTCGCCGTCATGGGACCGTTTGTCTGGCGGATCACTTCCTCCCGCCCTTTACCCGTTAAGCCGCCCAGCATCGGCCATTTTCCCTGGTGGGGTTGGCTGGCGCTGCTCGCCGGCACGGTGGCATGGGTTCTGGCCTGGACCCGCTTCCCCTGGTTCGCGCCCTTCCAACCCTTTACCTTCACCCCCTTGTGGCTGGCCTATATCCTCGTCATGAATGCCCTGGCCTTCAGGCGGACAGGCCATTCACCCCTGACTCACCAGCCCTTCTCCTATCTTGCCCTCTTTCCGCTCAGTGCCGGGTTCTGGTGGTTCTTTGAATATCTCAACCGCTTCGTCCAGAACTGGCATTATGTCGGGATCGGCACCCTCACCTCTGAGGAATACGTCTTGCGGGCGATGCTTCCCTTCGCCACGGTGTTGCCGGCCTTTGTCGCCACCCGCGCCTGGCTGGCAAGTTTCCCCGAACTGACCGCAGGACTGGCCCACTGGCGCCCCTGCAGGGTGCCGCATCCGCGTCGCCTCGCCTGGCTGGGCTTGGCCTTCTCCGCCATGGGATTAGCGGGAATCAGTCTCTGGCCTGAATATCTGTTCCCTCTGCTCTGGATCTCACCCCTGATCGTCATTGGCTCCATCCGGGCGCTGAACGGAACCCCCACCCTCCTCAACGCTCCGGGTCATGGCAACTGGCAACCGCTCTTCCTGGCGGCCCTCTCCGCCCTCACGTGCGGCTTCTTCTGGGAGCTGTGGAATGTCTACAGCCTGGAAAAATGGATCTACACCGTGCCGTTTGTCGACCGCTTCCACCTCTTCGAAATGCCACTCCTCGGCTACGCCGGGTACCTGCCGTTCGGCATCGAGTGCGCCTTGGTCGCAGAGTGGGTCGGCGTCAGTGGGCAGAAGGCAGTGAGCAGTGAGCAGTAGGCAGGCGGAAATGAAGGATAACCAATGTTTGGTGTGTTTCGCAACGGATTGATGGGTGAGAAAACCAAGCCATGAAGGAGGGATCAACATGAAATCTCAAGCCACTTTGATGCGACGAATCAATGCGGTCATCCTGATCGGGGTGGCCCTCTGGTTCTTTCTTATCCCGGGCGCCCTCCTGATAAGGGACCTCACCGACCCGGCCTTGCGTCAACCGACCGGCCTTCCCCGCGTGGCGTGGCGTGTGCACCAGCACCTGACCCCGCGTTACGAGAAGTGGGCGCGCGACCGGATCGCGTCCGGTCAGGCGATGTGGGTGAACACCTTCGATGTCGCCGCCACCGAGTGGGCGATGTTCGGCTCGGTCTTTTATCTCGCGGCCACGGAGAATCTCCAGAAGGAATGGGCCCGGCATCCCGGCCACCCCACCGCAACCGCCCCGGCGGTCTATGCCCGCGGGGCCATCGAGGCCGCCACCGACCTGGTGCTCGATCCAACCCACCACACCTGGGTTAAAACCCACTGGGGGCCCAACTACCTGCATCGCGAAAACGTCTTCTTCCGGGCCATGCTGATCCAGGCCATGGTCTCCAGGGAGAATCTGGTCCGGGACGGCCGGGATCTGGTGGCCTTGCGGGATCAGGTGGAAACCTTGTCCGCCGCGCTCGACGCCTCCCCGCATGGCATTCTGAACGACTATCCCGGCGAGTGTTACCCCATTGATGTCTTCGCCGCCGTCGCGATGATCCGGCGGGCCGATGCCATACTCGGCACCGATCACCGCGTCTTTGCCGAGCGGGAACGGCGCGCCTTCCAGGGAGCGCTGGTGGATGCCTACGGCCTGCCGGGCTATTTCGCCAGTCCCGAAACCGGCCGCCGGGAAGATCCCTCGCGCGGGATCGGTAATTCCTACGTCTTGATCTATTGCCCGGAGCTCTATCCCGACTGGGCCGCCACCTGGTACGACCGTTATGTCAGCGGCTTCTGGCAAGAGCGGATCGGCGCCGCCGGATTCCGGGAGTATGCCAGGGAGGTGCCTGGCAAGGACTGGTTTTATGATGTGGACGCCGGCCCGGTCATGGCCGGATTCGGGCCGAGCGCCAACGCTTATGGCGTG
>JBIKMI010000109.1:0-8568 GCA_044359285.1 Kiritimatiellia bacterium | reverse complement strand
GCGTGCACAGGAGTATGTTCTGCCCGTGGCGCCCTTCGTGAAGTCGACGCGCTATCCGCCGCCGCCGCCGCTGACAGCCGGACCCTTGACGACAAGTTGCGCCCCGACCTGGGCCTGTCCCTGCGCGGGGTCTGGTCGACAGAGGAGACCTCATCACCGACCACCGACAATAACGGAACCCTTGCCGGTGGCGATACCTCATCCGCAGCGGCGCTACTGGTCTGGACACGCCCCTGGAGCCAGACGGGGCCCCGCGCCCGACTCCGCGAATCACGTGCGCATGAAGCCCAACTCGCCGAAGTCCGACGTGAGCTGCAGAACCGGCTGTCCGCCGATCTGGCGGCCGCGCACCGCGATGTGACCGGTGCCGGGGAGCGGTTCAAGGAGATCACCATCGCCGTGGAACAGGCGCGCCGGACCCTCGAGGCCGAAGCTGAGCGCTTCCGGCTCGGCGAGGGCCGCAGCCGCAATGTGCTGGACGCCCAAAATGACCTGACCAAGGCCAGCCGCGCCCGCAACGCCATTGTCGCCGGCTTGCTGAAGGGCCATTCGGATTTCATGTACGCATGCGGCTATCCGCCGGGAGGGGCCCCTGATGGACATCAGTAAACTTAAAGAGTTGTTCTGGCGGGAAGACGATTCCCCCGAGGAACTTGAAGTCGCCATGGAAAAACAGATCCTGCCCGAGATCCGGGAGGCGAAGCCCTCGTCGGATCGCGCCACTTCCCATATCCACCGCGATGCCCAGGGTAAGGAAGAGCTCATGATTTCGGCAGAAGATCTGCCGGAATATACGAAGTTCGTCAAGGTGGGCCGGTGCCCGGCCTGTGGGGACCAGATTCTGGAACGGGCCGAACAACCTTGCGCCTGGTGTGATACGCCCTGCCGCCCGGAACAGGACGGCTTCCATCTGGTTCATGTGGCACTGGGTTCGTTCCAGGAGCGGCACTGCTTCTGTTGCGACGACTGCTATGAAGCCTTTCGCCGGATGTACCCGGCCCGCGTCCACCGCAACTGCTATGAGCGTCCCTGCGGGGATTGTAACTTCTGCATTAAACGTTATACCGATGAAACAGACGGCTTTCCGGGACAACCGCCGGGCCCCGTCGTACCGGAGAAAGCCTGAATATTATGGGAGAATACCGCACCACCACCGGGGAACCCGCTCTGACGTCCGCGCCGCAACGCCAACGCCGCCGGTTCCGCCGCCTGTCCTTCACCGCCGCGATCATCCTGATCGTGGCGCTCGCCGGCCTGTTCATCCACCTTGAACGCAGCTTTCTCGCCAATGGGTATATCACCACCGAGCATTATGCCGAAGTGCGCCCGGCCACCATCGGCACCGTCGCGGACATCCTGATTCAAACCGGGACCACCGTGACACAGGGTCAGGTGCTGGCCACGCTGGATATGAAGGAAGAGCAGGCAGCCGTGGAAGAAGCGCAAAGCCGGGTGCTCCAGACCGAATCTGAACTAGCCCGGCGGCAGGCGGAAATCGTTGAGGAAAAACGACGCCATGAGGAACAGATCGCCATCGCCCGCCTGCGCGTCCAGAACACCAGCGCGAAACTGACCCGTGCCCAGGAATTGCTCGAGAAGGGCCTCCTGGCCGGCAGCGCCATGGAGGACATGATGCTGGCCGGCAAGCTCTCCGAGGCCGAACTGGAGTCGCTGCTGAAGAAGGATCAAACGGTTAACGATCAGGAGCTGGCCGCCCGGCGCCAGGAAATCAAAGCCCGGCGCGATGCCCTCGCCCGCGCCGCATCACGCCTGACCTTGAAAACCATCCGCGCCCCCGTGGCCGGTCAGGTGTTGCGCTATGAGTTTGTGATCGGGGAACTGATGCGGCCTGAGAATATCATGTATGAAATCTTCGGTGGTGACCGGCAGGTGATGAAACTGAGGATCCCCGAGCGCTACGCCGCCCGGATCGCCATCGGTCAGCCCTACAAGGCTTATCTCACCCCCTATGGCGGCCTTCAGCCTGTCTGGTTTACAGGCAAGATCGAAGCACTGCGGAATGTCATCCAGACCGAGGGGCAGAAAACCTACCGGGTGGCCTATGGCGACTTCGCTGCCCGCGGTCGGACCGTTCCGCCCGGAACCTCGGCCGAGGCGCGCATCTATTGTGGCCGTGTCAATTTATGGCAATTCATTGTGGACCTGTAGTCACCGAGAGGCCTCATGCTCGCCGATAGACTGAAAGTGTTCTTCCCCATGCTGTCTCCCTACAAGAGCCGGCTGTGGGGGCTGCTCGGCCTGACGGCCCTGTTATCAATCCTGGCCATGCTCCCGCCCCTGGTCATGCGGGCCATCGTCGACCGGGTGATCACTCCGGGGGACCGGGCGCCCCTCTTCATGCTGGGTCTGGCCATGGTCCTGCTGCCCCTGTTGAGCACCGGCTGTTCCTACCTGCAAACCCTGGGCATCACTTACGTGGGGCAGAAATTCGTCTTCGACATGCGGCAGACCCTCTACCGGCATCTGCTACGCCTCTCCATGCGGTTCTTCGGCAAGACCGGTGTCGGCATGCTCGTCAACCGCCTCATGGGCGATACCGGGGCGGTCCAGAACCTGCTCACCGCACAAACCATCAGCATCGTTTCAGATCTGGTCTGCTCCGCCTTCGCCATCACCGCCACCTTTCTCATCAACTGGCGGCTGGCCCTCGTCATCCTGCTCCTGATGGTGGTCTTCGTGATAAACGTCCGCCTCAACATCGGTTTCATCCGGAAGACCAACCGGAATTACCAGCGATCCATGGACCGGTTGTCAGCCGGGCTGCAGGACCGGCTGATGACCACGATGGTCGTGAAGAGCTATGGAGCGGAGGCACGCGAACAGCGCGTGTTCCGGGCCCAGTCGGATTCCAGCCTCAAGCAGGTCCGCACGATGCAGGTCGCCAATAACACCTTTTCGACGAACACCTCGCTGCTGGCTGAGGCCGGCCGCGCCACCATATATTTTTCCGGCTGCGCCATGGTACTCATGGAGTTGATGACCTATGGCGATGTGCTTGCCTTCACCACCTACGCCATGCAACTGCTCTGGCCGGCCGTGCGGTTCTCGCTGCTGGCCAAACAGATCCAGGATGTCGGTGTGGCCGCCGACCGGCTGACCGAACTGTTCACGGAAACTCCCGAAATCAAGGATCTGCCCGACGCGCAGATCCTGCCCCGCCTGAGCGGCCGGGTGGATTTCGATCACGTTGACTTCCACTACAACCCCGGCAAACCGATCATCCGCGACTTCACGCTCCATGTGGCGCCCGGCCAGACGGTGGCGCTCATCGGGCCCACGGGATGTGGCAAAAGCACCCTGCTCTCCCTGCTCCTGCGCTTCTTTGATGTCACCGGCGGGGCCCTGCGGCTCGACGGTCATGACATCCGCAAGGTGCGGCTCGCACAACTCCGCCGCCAGTTCGGCATCGTGCTCCAGGAGCCGCAGCTCTTTACCGCCAGTATTGCCGACAATATCCGCTACGCCCGGCCGGGCGCCACCCAGACGGAAATCGAGACCGCCGCACGGACCGCCGAGATTCATGACTTCATCATGACCCTGCCGAACGGCTACAATACCCTGATCGGCGTCGAGGGAACCCAGCTGTCCACCGGCCAGAAGCAGCGCATCACCATTGCCCGCGCTGTCGCGGCCAATCCTGCCATCCTGATCATGGATGAGGCCACCAGCGCCCTGGACAGCGAATCCGAGCAGGCGATCCAGCTCGCCATGGAGCGTCTGCTGAAAAACAGGACCGCCTTCATCGTGGCACACCGGCTCAGCACGATTCGCACCGCCGACGTGATCATCCTGATGAATCAGGGTCAGGTGCTTGAACAGGGTTGCCATGATGACCTCATGAAAATCCCCGGCGGACATTATGCAGCCATCTATGCCAAATTCATGGGGCGCGGCACCCTCGACGAGAGCCAGACCGTATGACGCCACACCACCGCAACATCCGTTTTCGCCCCCCGCGCCGGGAGTATGAGCCGAATGCCGGGCACATGGACCTCTATTTCCGCTTCCTGCGTGAATACGTCTGGCCCTACCGGCGGATATTGTTGGCGATCTCCATCTGGTGGGTGGTCAACGCCTGGACCCCGTTCCTGATGGCCTGGTATGGCCGGGTCGTCGTCGATTCGATTCTGGTCGTCACCACCACCGCGGAAACGCCCGCCACGTCCACCACGCTCCCCGGCATCACCCCTCACCAGATGGATCGCATGCCGGAGAAAGCCGGGCCAACCGGCGTTCAGACCCGCGACCGGGGTCCGGAGATGACCGTCCGGTCTGCGGGAGCCATGGGGATGCTCGGGACGCTGTTCGGCATTTATCTGGCGACCCTGATCATCTCTAATGTCGGATCCCGCATCGAGACCCGCAGCCGGATCAACATCTCCCAGAAACTCACCGCACGGCTCCGCGAGAACCTCCACCAGAAGGTCATGAAATTGTCCCTGGCTTACCATAAATCGCACGCCCCGGGCCGGCTGATGGCTCGCATCATGTCGGATGTCGGCGAGGTTCAGGATCAGTTGTACATGACCTTCCTGACCTTCCTCAGCTCGTTTACGCTCATCACCACGGGCCTGACGATCCTTTTTGTTCTCGACTGGCGTTTTGGCGCGATTGTGTTGCTGACCCTGCCCGCCTACCTGCTTGCCTACCGCCGGTCACGCCGCGTGCTGAATGAGGTCACGGCTGAACTCCGGCACACCAACTCCTGGATGTATTCCCTGGCCTCCCAGAAGCTTGACAGTATGCGGGCCATTCAGTCCTACGGACGGGAAAAACATGAAGACCTGAATTTCCACCGGCTCTCCGCCTGCTTTCTGAGGGACACCATGCTGCAGCAAAAAGCCTCCGCCGGACTGGGCGCCCTGTGCACTATTATTTCGACCCTCGGAACCTGCGCCCTTTTTCTTTCTGGCACCACCCGGGTGCTGGCCGGCGAGATGACCCTCGGCACCTTGATGTACGCCCACGGGGTGACGGCGGTGCTGTTCGGCCCGGTGATTACCCTGAGCCAGCTGAATGTCACCGTGGCCAAGATTCTGGTCGTGTTGCAACGGCTGGTGCAGGTGCTGGACGAGAAGGAAGCCATCGTCGATGCCCCTGATGCCATGGAGTTCCCGGTCCCCCTCAATCGTGGCGTGACCCTGCTGAATGCGCATTTCCGCCACGAGCAGCAGAGCGAACCCGTGCTGGAGGACATTACCATGCATATTCCCGCCGGATCCTGGATGTGCGTCATGGGCCAAAGTGGATGCGGCAAGAGTACCTTGCTCCACCTGCTCAGCCGCCTCTACGAGCCCCTGACGGGCGAGATATTGTATGATCACGTTCCGCTGAACCGGATTCGCGCCGACGCCCTGCACCGGCGGGTGGTTCTCGTTCCCCAGGAGCCCCAGATCTTCGGCGGCTCCATCCGTGATAACATCTGCTACGGGAATCCTGATGCCAGTCCGCGCCAGATCATCGCCGCCGCCCAGGCGGCCGAAATTCACGACTCCATCATGGAACTTCCCGTCAAATACGAGACCCTGATCGGCGAGAAAGGCATGACGCTTTCCGGCGGTCAGCGACAACGCATCACGCTGGCGCGGGCCCTGCTGAGTCAACCCGACGTCCTGCTGCTCGACGACTGCATGTCGGCGCTGGACGCCGAGACGGAGCGCCGGATCCAGGCCACGCTTGTGAAAATCCTGGAAGGCCGCACCGCGGTGATCGTCTCCCAGCGTATCTCCATGGCCATGCGTTGCCAGCGGATCTGCGTCCTCGATGGCGGCGTGGTGGCCGAAACCGGCACCCATGACGACCTGGTAAAGGGGAACGGCTTCTACGCCCGTCTCTACCGCCAGCAGATAAGGTAAATGCCCTTGATGTGCTCATGACGACGCATTTACCTGCCCCCCGCCAAATAAGCCAATTGCTTTATCCGGCCTCATCCTTTAGATTGCAAAGGTCACGATGATTGAACTGGAGATATTATGAAGCATTCGCCCCGTTACCATGTCGCCCTAGTCTATAACGCAGGGGCCTCCGCCTCCCCGGAGGTTCCCGAAGACACGGGGAGCACCGATGACCTGCGCAAGATGATCCGGCGCATGGCTCATGTACTTCGCAAGGTCGGCTACAAGGTCACCATTGTTCCCCTCGCCAACGACTTGCTGGCCTTTCAGCGCAAACTGCGGAGATTGCGGCCTGATGTCGTGTTCAACCAGTATGATGATGTCGTTCATGGCGCGTTGTATGAAATGCGTGTGGCCGCCCTCGTTCAGATGATGGGGTTCCCCATGACCGGATCCCCTGCGCTCGCACTTGGATTGAGCCGCTACAAATACATGTCGGCCAGCCTGCTTCAAGGAGCGGGGATTCCCATGCCGCCGAAGACAGAGATGGTTGAACGCATTGGCGACGTCGACCGCATAAAATGGAATTTCCCGATCATCGTTCAGCCCAGCCGCGAACATGCGGGCATCGGGCTCTCCCGTGATTCCGTGGTCTTTACCAAAACAGCACTGAAACAAAAAGTACGCGAAATTCTCAAACACTACCATCAGCCCGCCCTCGCCCAGCACTTCCTGCCCGGCCGGGAGTTCAATGTAGGTATTCTGGGGGGGCGCAAATTGACGGTGCTCCCGCTGTCTGAAGTGGATTACACCCGCCTCCCGAAAGAGATTCCACCGATCATGTCCTATGCCGCCAAGTGGATGGAAGACAGCGTCGAATATCAGAAGACATCGGTCATCTGTCCTGCCCAGGTCGAACCCTATCTCGCCCGCGAAATCAGTGCCATTGCCCTGCGCGCCTTCCGCGCCGTAGGTGGTTGGGGATATGGCCGGGTGGATATCCGGCTCGACGAAGTAGGCCAGCCCCGTGTGCTTGAGGTGAATTGCAACCCGTCCCTCGATGAAAGCGTGGCCTTGGCCCGTTCAGCCGAAAAAGCGGGTATCGATTATCCGCATCTGCTCCAGCAGATTGTCAAAACGGCCATGGAAGGCCCTTCCTTCGATGTCGGCGTGCCGATGATTTAATTACCCCGTAAATCGGCCGGTATAGGCGAAATCCTTGGCCAATGAGGTGGCAAGCGAGGTGATTTCAACCAGTTTTTCGGTCCCCTTGCACTTGGGCATCCGTAACTTTAGAAACTTGGAACGATCCGCCAGTTTCTCGATAATCGTGAGGACCTCTTCCGAATCCAGGCCGGACCAGATGCTGATGCTGGAGGCCAACCGGTTCTGGTGTTGCTTGATAAACAGGCTGGCAGAAACCTGTGCTTCCGCACGGATCCTGGGAAAAACCTGCTGCAATTTGTCATCCACATAGCCTTGCGCCGCCTCACGGTACCGCTCCGCCCGTTGGCCGTAATGCTCGGCTAAAAGCATCGTCATTTCCGAAACCGGATTAAGCAGTGGCGCTGAAGGCAACGTGGGCACGGCCTTTTTCCTCAAGCTTTTCATTAACTTCGCGACAAACACCAGTTTCCGCATGGCTGGCCAGAAGCGGTACTTGCGCTGCCAGCACGAACGGGGGGGCAACCAAATGGCAAAAGTCTCGGCAAAATCCTCATCAGGATGCTTCTGGGCATAATTCCGACCATACTGACTGTGAACCAGATGCCGTACGAAATCCCTGCTCGACGCATCAGGCAGGAATACATCCCGATACGGCTTGGAAAATTTACCGAACACATCTGTCCAACCCGGCCATTCCCACAAGCGGTAGGCATAATTCAACGCATGCCCGACTTCATGCCGCAAATACATCAAGGTCGTACGGGTATCCTCAATTTCACCCGTTTGCTCCTCCTCAATCCGGGACAACCGCCGGTCAGCTAGATAGAAGGGAACCCCCACCGCCGGCACCTCATCAGGACAACCCCAGCTATCGGTGAGGTAAAAGACCGGTACGAAATTAATCCCTTTCGCCTGAAGCTCCCGGCCGACCTGATGAATCAATGGCTCGAGCGGTGAGCCCTTAATCGTAAGGGACAATTCGCTAACAGGAGTATTGAGCAATTCATAACGAATTGTACTCCAGCTTGTTACGAGTAATTTAGCCTGTCTGGCGCTCATTGTCAAACCTGAGAAAAAAGCATTATTGTTGAGATTCAGAAGATGCAATAAGCTGCGATTTTATCACCTTCTCGCAAAAACGGAACCGTTTTTTTGAAATCACTTCACCTCCCTGCCTCTGCCCCTACCGAGGCAAGGTCACAGGGCGACAAAGCAGGGTTGACGGGTTTAACAAACCCCATTATTGTTCGAGGTAATCAGAGAAACAGACGTTTCTCGGTCCATTCAGAAACCAGGAGGTATACCATGGGAACTGCAGGCAGACAGATTGTGGGCAAGGATGCGGACAAAATTATTGCCATGCTAAACAAGCTCTATTGTGATGAGTGGCTGGCCTATTATCAGTATTGGGTCGGAGCCAAGGTCGTCAAAGGGCCCATGAAAGATGCCGTGATGGCGGAACTGATTCAGCACGCCGCCGATGAGCTCCGCCATGCAGGAATGGACGCCGATCGGATTATTCAACTCGGGGGTACCCCTGCCCTCA
>JBIKMI010000108.1:0-8659 GCA_044359285.1 Kiritimatiellia bacterium | reverse complement strand
GAAGGCGGCAACTTCTGAAGTCGACAAGCAGATGCGTATGGGGCGTGAAGCGATGGCGGGTCGGGATTATACCGAAGCGCGCCGCCGGTTTGAGTCGGTGCTGGCCGTCGAGCCGGATCACCGGGAGGCCATGCGGTACCTGAAGGTGCTGGGCGATCGCGAGTACGGGAACAAGGCGGTTGAGCGCGAAGCGACCGTTCGCAAAATGACGGCGGATGTGAAGGATACGTGGAACGAAAAATACAAGGTCATTAAGGGCCGGCCTCAAGCGGCTTCCCAGGTCACGACCCAGTCGGTTTCTGCGGTTGAAAACAAAATGAAAGCCATCATCATCGACGAAGTGGAATTCCGTCAGGTGAACATGTATGATGTGGTTTCCTTCCTGAATAAGAGCAGTCGTGATTTTGATAAAACCTCCGACGATGTGTCGAAAAAGGGTGTGAACATCATCCTGAATCTCAATCCGGGCGGTGGTGGGGCGGCAGTGGCGCCTAAGCCGGCTTCGGATGATCCCTTTGGCGCGCCGGCCGCCGGGGCAGGTGGGGCCGTCGCAGGTGTGCCTGAAGTGACATTTTCGGCGCGCTATATCAGCCTTTACAATGCTCTGAAAATCATCACCAGCGTGTCCGGTCTGAAGTGGCGGTTTGATGGTGATGTCGTCATGATTATTCCCTTTGACTGGGATCCCGCAACGATTGAAATGCGTATGTATCCGGTTGAACCCACTTTCATTGAGCGGGTCAAGCTGACCAGTCAGGGCATGCCGGCCGTGACCACAGTGGGCGGGCGTGAGATGAGGGGCATCGACGCGGGGGGGGCGGGCGAACAGGTGGGTGATCTGAAGGAAAGCTTTATCCAAATGGGGATGACCTTCCCCAAGGGGTCAACGATCAACTACAATCCCGGCATCGGCAAGGTGATCGTGGCGAATACGGCAGATAATCTGGCTGTTTTTGAAAAATTATTGTCCGAATTGAATGTCGTGCCGATGCAGGTCGAAATTGAGGCCAAATTCGTCGAGGTCAATGAGACTGACCTCTATGAAGCCGGGCTGGAGTGGCTGCTGACGGACAACTGGGAAATGATGATGAAGAACAACAGCAACCCCTATGCCCCGATGACGTCTAATCCCCGCATTGAGATGAAGCAGAACAGCGCGGATGGTGGATTTACCAAAGGGATGAACTTCCTGGGAATGGAAAGTGGCGAGGTGACGCCGATGTTGGGTGGCAAAGGGTCAATGGGTGCCATCGCCTCTATTGCGGGGGTGTTGACCAATCCTGATCTGACAGTCATTCTCCATGCCTTGGAACAGAACGGGAATGCTGACCTGTTGTCTGCGCCTAAAGTGACGGCGCGGTCCGGCGAAGAGGCCTTGATCAAGGTGGTTACCGAGTACATCTATCCCACCACGTTTGAGGTCCAGGGCGGTCAGATTGGGAATAATTCCGGAGACAATAACGCCAATGTGATTCAGGAAACGACGGTGGTGCCTCAGGATTTCGCCACGCGCGAAGTCGGCGTAATGCTGACGGTGACCCCTGAAGTCAGCCAGGATGGCAATATGATCAGCCTGACGATGAAGCCGCAGGTGGTCACGGAACCTATCTGGTACCAGTATGGTTCGACGGTACGGCGTGCCGATGGCTCTGAACAGATCTTGAATATGCCGCAGCCGTTCTTCCAGGTCCGGGCGATCGAGACCAAGATTTCAATTTATGACGGGGCCACGGTGGCGATGGGCGGATTGATTACCGAGTCGGTTGACAAGGTCAACGACAAGATTCCCGTGCTGGGCGATATTCCCTTTATCGGGGCTCTCTTCCGTTCCAAATCAGAGCGAAGCGTCAAGAGGAACCTGCTGATTTTTGTCACGGCGAAGCTGGTGGATCCTGCCGGCCATCGGATCCGTAAGGAATCGGATGACGCTCTGAATGCCGCGCCGAGCGCTTTGACGCCCTCTTCACCCCGTTAAGGTTGTGTATGAGTAAAAAACGGCTGTTGCTGGTTGATGGCACACAGCTGTTCTACAGGTCCTTTTTCGGAATTAAAAATCTCGCCACCCACGATGGCGTCCCCTCCAATGCCGTATTCGGATTTATCAGGGGAATTCACCAGTTGATTGAGGGGCGGAGCCCTTCCCATCTTGCCGTGGTGTGGGATGGCGGGATCCCGCCCGCCCGGCGCGCATTGTTGCCCGAGTATAAAGCCCAACGCCCCCCGATGCCTGATGCCTTGCGGTCGCAATACCCCTTCATCGTCGAGTTTCTGGCGTGTGCCGGCCTTCCTCTTGTCCGGGTGGATCTGGAGGAGGCGGATGATCTTCTGGCCTCCCTGGTGCAGTGGGCGGAGCCTGAGGCGGATGAAGTGATGGTGGCGACCTGTGACAAGGATCTTTTTCAGATGGTGTCGGCGAAGACGGTGCTGCTCGGGTGGGGAAAAGAGGATAAACCCGCAGGGCGGCAGGCGGTCTTTGATAAGACGGGAGTGTATCCCGAACAGATTGTGGATTGGCTCGCATTGACCGGGGATACGGCGGACAATATTTCCGGGGTGGAGGGGGTGGGTGCCAAGACGGCGGCCAAACTGCTCGCCACCTACAGGACGGTGGAAGGGATTTTCCGCGAGATCGAGACCGTCCAGCCTGACCGCATCCGCATGCGTCTCCTGGCGGACCGCCCAAAAGTGGAGCGGAACCTGGCTTTGGTCAGATTAAATACGGCGATGACGTGTTCCCCGGGATGGCCGGCATTGGAATTCCGGCCGGAACGCCCGGCGGCGATGCGCCCGTTCTATGCCCGCATGGAATTCCACTCGCTGATCAAGGGGTGTGATCAAGGCGAATTGTTCTGACCTCCGGATTCCGGCGGCGCCTTCCTTGCAGGGTGCGATTGCAATATTTTGCCTTCTGAAAACGTTGACTCTGCTCCGGCATCCGATATTCTTTCCACCCATGAAGGTTTTAGTTGTAGGTAGTGGCGGGCGTGAACACGCCTTGATCTGGAAACTCGCGCAGGATAGCGCTCGTCCGGTGCTGTTCTGTGCGCCGGGCAATGCGGGGACTGCGGAATTGGCGACTAACGTCGCCATTGGGGCGGACGATATTTCCGCTTTGGTCACCTGGTCCGTGGAGCACCGTCCGGACCTGGTTGTTGTGGGGCCGGAAGTGCCCCTCTGTGCCGGACTGGCCGATGCCCTTGCGGCAAAGGGCATTCGCGTGTTCGGCCCCTCCCGGGCGGCCGCTCAGCTTGAGGGGAGCAAGGTGTTTGCCAAGGAGGTGATGGTGGCGGCCGGCGTCCCCTGCGCACAATCGAGCACCTTTGCGGATGCCCGGCCGGCCCTCGATTTTATCAACGATATCGGCGTTCCGATTGTCATCAAGGCGGAAGGATTGGCGGCGGGAAAAGGGGTTACCGTCTGCTTCACCCGCGAGGAGGCGGAGCGCGCGGTTAATGAGGCGCTGGTGGACCAGGTGTTTGGGGCGGCGGGCCAGCGGATTCTGGTGGAGGAGTTTCTCGAGGGCGAAGAGGTTTCTGTTCTGGCCCTCACGGATGGGGAGCAGGTGGTATTGCTGGCCTCGGCCCAGGATCATAAACGGGTGTTCGACGGGGATAAGGGCCCCAATACCGGCGGGATGGGCACCTATTCTCCCGCTCCGGTTCTTGAAGAGGCCCAGCTGCCCATGATTGAGCGCGAGGTCTTTGGGCGGATTCTGACTGAATTGAAAAAACGCGGCATTACCTACAAAGGGGTGTTGTTTGCCGGACTCATGATGACGGCGAAAGGGCCGATGGTGTTGGAGTACAATTGCCGGTTCGGTGATCCCGAAACCCAGGTGATCCTGCCCCGCATCAAGGGGGACCTGATCCCGGCGCTGCAAGCCTGTATCGACGGCACCCTTGCGCCCGGAATGATCCAGTATAAACGTGAGGCCTGTGTCTGTGTGGTGATGGCGGCGGGCGGATACCCGGGGCCTTACCAGAAGGGCCGGAAGATCGGCGGGCTCAAGGCCGCGGGCGGACTGCCCGGGACCATGGTGTTCCATGCGGGAACACAGGCCCGGGATGGCGAGGTGCTCACGGCCGGGGGGCGGGTATTGGGCGTGACGGCATTAGGGGAAGGGGGCCGTCGATCGCGCCTATGCGGCGGTCGGGAAAATCAGCTTTGAGGGCGCGTTGTTCAGGAGCGATATCGCGGCCAAGGCGTTCAGGAAAAAGTAAGGAGCGAGCATGGAAAAAAGACCAGTAAAAACCAAAAAAATCGAGGTGGCCATTGTCATGGGGAGTGATTCCGATTGGCCCCTGTTGCAGGAGACCTTCAATACCCTGGCCGGTTTCGGGGTCGGCTGCGAGGTGCGCGTCATGTCGGCGCATCGGACGCCCGATCTGGCGGCCAGTTATGCCCGCAAGGCAGCCGCAAGCGGTATAAAAGTGATGATTGCGGCGGCGGGTGGCGCGGCGCATCTGGCCGGGGTCGTTTGCGCGCACACCACCCTGCCGGTCATCGGGATTCCCGTCCCCAGCAGTTTTATGAATGGGCTGGACTCATTGCTGTCAACCGTTCAGATGCCCGCAGGGATTCCGGTGGCGACCGTGGCGACCGGCAAGGCGGGTGCGGTCAATGCCGCCATTCTGGCCGTCCAGATCCTCGCTCTCGGGCGTCCGGAGTTGGCGCAGAAACTGGTGGCGCATAAGGCGACGCTCATAGAGAAGGTGAATGAGGGGAATGCCCGCATTCAAAATGAAATCAAGAATCTGAAACAGGCGTGATGGCCAGAGGCTCGGCGGGGTGCCAGTGAAATCCGGTTGGCAGAAATGGGGGCTTCTGATCGTGCTGGGGGGCTGGACCCTGGTCACCGGAACCGTTCAGCCGGCTGACGCAGAGGACGGGCTGGATGGGTTTTTGTCCGGGCTGGAGGCCAAGGGCGTGTTAGTGGACCGGGCGGCGGCCTGTGCAGGTGCGGTGGCGGGGATACTCCGGACGATTGATCCGGAGGGGGTGATCAGCAACGTGGCGCCCGCTCCGCGGCCGGACGGGTTGGCGGAAATCCCGGCGCCTTCGGGCGTGCAGGCCGTCGAATTGTGGCCTGAGAATCTGGCCTATATCAAGGTGTCCGCCCTGGAGCCCGGGAGCGGGGCAGAACTGCTCGGGCATTTTCAATCTTTGAAGGCCCGATCGGGCTTGTTGTTTGATTTGAGAGGTGCGCATGGTCAGGATCTTGAATCGGCCGCTCTTCTGGCCGGCATGCTGCGTCGCCCGCAGGAGCCCCTCTTTCTTGTGACCGATAACCGGGGCGTTCCGCTGGCAACGAATGTGGCCGCCGGGGCATTTGTCTCCCTGCCGTTTCTAATGATCCTGATCGATGAAGAGACCTCCGGGGCCGCAGAAGCACTGGTTTCCGTCTTCAAGGGAACTCCCCGGGTCATGCTGCTAGGCGCGGTCACGCGGGGCGACCCGTCTCTGCGCAGTTGGCTGACCCTGCCCGACGGCCGGAGTGCAAGACTGGGCACGCGCAAGTGGAAATCGTTGGTGGACGTATCGCGTGAAAAGGGCGGGGTGCCGCCGGATGTGGCGGTGGCGGCCCGTTCCGGCATGGGGAATGAGGGGCTTTCGCGGACGAATCTGACAGGGCGCGTCATGAGCCTTAAATCGGATGCCAATCAGGATCTGATGATGCGGGTGGCGGGAGATGCGGTATTGCAGCGGGCCACCGATATTCTGCTGGGCCTTCAGGCGGTGGGGGTGTATGGACGCGAATAAGCCCTGTGTCATACCGGTCAGGCCGGATAAAATCAGCCAGAAGGCCGTCAGCGCGGCCGTGGCGGCCCTGCGGAACGGGGGGCTGGTCATTCTGCCGACCGAGACGGTCTACGGGGTTGCCGCCGATCCCGGGGTGCCGGGTGCTGAAGAGCGCATTTACGAGGTGAAGGAGCGGGACCGCGGGAAACCGATCCCGCTGATGGCGGCCTCGCTGGAGGAGGTCGAGCGGGCGGGGGCTCTGTTGTCGCCTGCCGCCAGGCGGCTGGCCTGCCGCTATTGGCCCGGCCCTCTGACGCTGGTGGTGAAGTGCGGGGGCCGGGTGGAGGGGTTCCGCGTTCCCGATCATCCCGTGGCCCTCGCCGTCTTGAAGGCGGTAGGCGGCGTGTTGCGTGTGACCAGCGCCAACAAAAGCGGGGAGCCTTCCGCGCTGACCGCTGAGGACGCGGTCAAGGCGCTGGGGGGCCGCCTCGCCTTGGCTCTGGATGCGGGGCCGGCGTCGCTGGGCCGCGAAAGTACGGTGGTGGAGGCGACAGGCGAAACATTGAAAATCATCCGGCAAGGCGCCTTGCCCGCGGTGGCGGTGTTGTCCGGCCCCAAGGTGTGGCTGGTGTGTACCGGGAATACCTGTCGCAGTCCGATGGCCGAACAGTTATTGCGCCGGTGGCTGGGAAAGGAAACCTGCTGGGAGGTGGCTTCGGCGGGCGTGTCCGCCGCGGACGGGCAGCCGGCAAGTGAGGGTGCCAGGCAGGCCATGGCGGAAAAAAAACTGGATTTGAGCCGGCACCGGAGCCGCAATCTGGGCGGGGTCCATATTGACGAGGCTGATCTCATCGTGGTAATGACAGAGGCGCATCGGCGGATGGTCGTGCGGCGGTTTCCCCAGGTGGCGGACCGGGTGGTCTTGTTGAATACGTTCAGTTCAGCCCATCCGGCTGAGGATGTTCCCGATCCGTTTGGAATGTCGCTGGATGTCTATCGGGCGATTCGGGATGAGCTGGATGCCGCCATGCCGGATCTGGTGTTGCACTTGCATCGGTTATATAAAAAATAAGGCCGGGTCAAACGGCGGGCAAAGGAATGAAATGAAAATAGCAATCGGGGCCGATCATGGTGGGTATGAACTTAAGGAAATTCTCCGGACGGAGTTGAGGAAGCACGGGGTCCTCGTGGAGGATGTGGGGTGTTACAGCCAGGAAGCGGTGGATTATCCCGACTACGCCCGGGCTGTGGCCGTCATGGTTTCCGAAGGGCTTGTGGATCAGGGGATTCTGATTTGCCGGACGGGGCTGGGCATGAGTATGGCTGCCAATAAATTCCCCCGCGTCCGGGCGGCGTTGTGCCTCACCCCCGCGATGGCGAAGGCGGCGCGGTCCCATAATGATGCCAATGTGCTCGTGTTCGGCAGCGAACTGGAATCGCCGGAGAAGGCCGTGGCGATCTGGGAGGCCTGGCGCAATGCGGTTTTTGCCGGCGAGGGGCGCCATCAGCGGCGGGTGGATATGATCGGTTCTGCGAGTGGCGCGGCGGTGGAAGCCGCCTCCGTGGCGGAGACGGATAATGAAGTCTATGCTGCCATCAAGAACGAGGAGGCGCGTGAGCTTAAAACCCTGGACCTGATCGCGTCTGAAAACTATACCAGCCGTGCGGTGCGTGAAGCCCAGGGGTCGGTGATGACCAATAAATATGCCGAGGGCTATCCCGGCAAGCGCTACTACAACGGGTGTGAGTTCGTCGATGTGGTTGAACGCCTGGCGATTGAACGGGCTCAGGCCCTGTTCGGCGCGGAGCATGTCAATGTGCAGCCGCACTGTGGCAGTTCAGCCAACATGGCGGTCTATTTTTCGGTGCTTCAGCCGGGTGACACCATTCTGGCGATGAGTCTCGCGCACGGGGGACATCTGACCCATGGTCACAAAATCAATTTCTCGGGCCGGTTTTTCAATTTCATTCCGTACGGGGTGAATCAGAAGACCGAGCGGATTGATTATGATGAGGTGGCGGCACTCGCCTTGAAGCACAAGCCGAAACTGGTGGTGGCGGGGGCCAGCGCGTATTCACGGGTGCTGGAGTTCCAGCGGCTTCGCGACATCGCCGATAGCGTGGGGGCCATGCTGATGGTGGATATGGCCCACATCGCCGGATTGATTGCCGCTGGAGTACACCCCAATCCCGTGCCGTTTGCGGATTTTGTGACCACCACCACGCATAAAACGTTGAGGGGGCCCCGCAGTGGGATGGTCCTGTGTCGCGCGAAATATGCGGCGGAACTGGATAAACAGGTGTTCCCCGGCCTGCAGGGCGGCCCCTTGATGCACACCATTGCGGCCAAGGCCGTTTGCTTCAAAGAGGCCATGTCCCCGGAATTCAAGGCGTATCAGGAACAAGTCGTTCTAAACGCCAGAACGCTGGCCGCCTATCTTGAAAAACATTCCTTGCGGATCGTCTCCGGCGGAACCGATAACCACCTGATGCTGGTGGATCTGACCGCCAGCGGGAGCACCGGGAAGGATGCCTCCTCCGCGCTGGAGAAGGCGGGTATCATTGTGAACAAAAATGCCATTCCGTTCGATGTGCGGCCGCCGGCCGTCACCTCGGGGATCCGCATCGGCACGCCGGCGGTGACCACCCGGGGGATGAAGGAGCCCGAAATGGAGCGGTTAGGCGGGTGGATTATCGAGGCCATCACGCACCAGACCGATGAGCCGGTCTTGGCGCGGATCAAGGCCGAAGTGGTGGCGACGGCGGTGAGATTTCCTGTGCCGTAAGGGGATTGGGGGGGGCGATGATTCTGCATGACCTGACTTCAAGCGAAATGGCGGCCGTGGAAGCCATTGGCGTCCCGATGAAGGCGGGGGCCGGGGAGGCGCTGATCAGGGAGGGTGAAGCAGGATCCTCCTTT
>JBIKMI010000273.1:0-3851 GCA_044359285.1 Kiritimatiellia bacterium | reverse complement strand
TTTGCCTGGCGGGTTTGTCTCGACCTGGATGGTGAACGGCCATTGGCGGACAACTTTTTTGATGTTTATCCAGGCATCCCTACGGCGCTTGACTGGCCCCGAACATTTGGAGTGCCCAAGATCATAGAGAACCGGATGCTGCGAGCCGCTGGACAGGAAGATGGACATTGTCGAGAAGATCCCGAATCTGCGTAAGGTGTCCATAACGCCTTGGGCCGATGTGAATGTGGCGTGGGGAGATGATTTGGGCTTGGTGGATGTCTCCAAATCTGTCCCTTACCATTCTCAGACGGGTTCGATCGTCACCCGCTTGCCCTGGGCGCGCAGTTTGTCGGCGAGGAGGGGGACGATGGTGGCGCGGGGCAGAACCCCGCGCTGTTTGAAGCTGATATGAAGGGCGGCCGGGTTGAGACTGCCGCCTATCATAAAATGCACCCGGTCTGCGGCACGCATGAAATCGATCAGCTGGGTCACGCCGCTCTCTTCATCAAAACTCGCGGGATCGGCATCCAGGATGTTGTAGACCTGATTGAGCGTTAACGCGCCTTCCGTCAGGAGGTCAACTCCCTCCAGCCGATGGCTGGGTGGCGCAATCAGGCTGTCGACGGTCTTGTCGAGGACCATGGGCTTCCCGACAAAATCCGATACGATTTTCGCCGTGGTGCCCCCGCAGATGGCTTTCCAGCCAGTGGAGGCCAGGAAGCGCCGTATCACGGCATGGTCATGGCGGGGTTCGCTGGGCGGGCCGGTAAAAATGGTGAGGGTTTTGCTGGGACGGCACATCGCCAGCAACACGGTCATGTCATCGGTGGTCCCGCCATCGCCCAACCGGGTTGCCTCCTGAATCAGGGCGCCCGGCAGGTGTTCCAGTCTCTCCCGGCATGACTGATTCTGATTCAGGAAGCGCGCCACACCGTCCACTCCCCACGCCTGGTGAAACCGCGTGCCGATCCCCGCCTGGGTGATGCCATCGCTGACCAACAGCACGGCTTCGCCCGGCTGGAGCAGGTAGCGGGTTTCCATCAGCAGGGCCTTTCCCAAGGTGAGCGATCGGGTGAGCAGGGGCACCGTATGTCGACTGGAAATCAGGAGCGGGGTCGGGATCTCGTAGGAGAGGGCGGTCATACTGCCGTCGTTACTGATCCGGGCGGCCGTGAAGGCGCAGTAGGTGGCGGCGTCCTGCTTGGCCTGCTCCATGGTATTGGCCACTTCGGTGACGGCCTGGCGCAGGGAAAACCCGTCCTGGATGAGGGTTCTCAGGCGTGCAGTACTCAGTGTCGCCGCGATGTTGGCGCGGATGCCGGATCCGATGCCGTCACACAGGATCAACAGGGTGGCATGTTCGTCACGGTCACACGAGACCACATCGCCACAGACGTCCCCCGCATGCTTGGCCGTCTGCGCGATCCGCGTTTCAATGTGTAGGTTGATCCTGGCCATGAACTACTGTTTATGCAGCCGCTTGGGCGGTTCATTCTGGGCGATCCGGCGCAGGTTCTCGACCAGCTTCTCTCCATGTGCCGTGCTCTCGCCGAGGAATTTGGCAATATTCTGGGCCATGGTGATCTGATGATGTAGCAGATCCTGGGCCTGCCTCACTGTCTGGGCGCGCATCTCATCCAGCTTCTGCTGGCTGTCGCGGCTATTCGTGATGTTGACGAAAATGCCGACATACTGACGATCCTCGGGCAGACTGTAGATGATCTGGTGGCAGGTGAGGGCGTATTTTTCATGCACCACCACCGTTTCCAGATTGTCGACCCGCCCGGCGGCAAGCTGTTCGAACGGCTCGGGGTCCATCAGGTAGGACACCGGCTTGCCGCACACCGCATCCGAGCACATGAAGAACTTCCGGAAGGCCGGATTCATGTTAAGGATGGTGAGATGCTCATCCACGATGACAATGCCGTTGGGGCTGGTTTCAATGATGCGGTCCCGGCGTTGTTCGGCCAGGCGTCGCATGTAGGGAATGCACATCTCCACCTCGGCCATTCCCCGGACGACGGCGATGGCTTTATCGCGACACGTGCTATAGCCGCAGGCTCCGCAATTGAGCTCCTCCTCGGGGCTGGTTTTGCCCGTCAGGCCGAGAACGCGGCGGATCTCGGTTTCCGGTACCTCGTTTTTCCAGCGGGGTTCACCGGCAAACTCTGTGGCGAGTTGGGCATCCGGCATATCAAGCCGCGGCCCATTGGCCGGGTGCTGGGCGGCATAGTCACTGAGCTGCTGGCGGCGGGTAAAGACCGGTGCGGCTTCACCGGTAAGGGCCGGCCCGTTGATGCAACCCTGCCGGCAGAACAGGGGTTCCAGCAGAAACGGACGCGACGCGGGGCTGGGGAGCGTATCCAGCACATCACCGAGATCCTCCACGCCGGTGACGGTGATGACGCGCGGGCTCAGGATATCGGTCTCGAGTCCGCCGGTGTGCGCGGCGCCGCCCGCCAGGGGAAAGAGCCGGGCCGCGCCGGCCGGCTGTTCATCAAAACTGCTTTCCTCACAGCGTGACAAATCAATCCCCGCCATGGAAAGCCATTCGCGCAGTTCAGGAAAGGTGAGCACACACTCCACCGCCCCTGCCAGTTCGGGCCGGGCCGCCTCCTGCTTCTTGGCCACGCAGGGGCCGATGAAGATGACTCGCGTGTCGGGGCCCAGCCGGTTCTTGAGATGGCGGGCATGGGCAATCATGGGGGAGACCACCGGCAGCAACCGGTCCACCAGCCGGGGCCGGTACATCTCCACATAGCGGACCACGGCAGGACAGGAGGTCATGATGCACGATTCATCGCGATATTGCGCGGCCAGTTCAGCGGTGCGGCGGGCCACCTCAAATGCGCCCACCGCGGTTTCGGCCACAAACGTGAAGCCCAGCCGGCGTAACGCCGAGGGCAGGCGCCGCCGTTCCCATTCAGCGAGAACGGCGGCAAAAGCCGGGGCCACGCTGGCCGCGATGGGGCCGCTCTTCTCCGCCATGAGCTGACGGGCTTTCTCCAGATCCTGCCGGAACGTTTTGGCGCCCTGCGGGCATTCCCGGATACACGTGCCACAACTGATGCAGAGGTCGTCGACCACGAAGGCCTGGCCCTCCTTCATCCGGATGGCTTTGACCGGGCAGACGCGCACACAGCGGTAGCAATCGCGGCAGCGCGCCTTATTCGTATAAACGACCTGTCCCACCTTATCCGTGCTGACCATATCAAGCCTCCTTCGAGGGGGGTGCTCAGGCCGGCTGAGTGACTCCGGCCATGGCTTTATCAATGGCCTCACAGGCCTTTTTCAGCGTACACTTGTGAAGCACCTTGTCGTTGACGCTGACCGTGGGACCGCGATCGCAGTGTTCGAAGCAGAAGGTGGCTTCCACGCTGACATCGGCCTTCAGTTTCTGGTCGTCAATGTGCTTGAGCACCGACTGCAGCAACTGCTGTGACCCGCGCAGGTAACAGCTGGTGCCAACACAGACCTGGACACTGACCTTCGGGGTGTCGCCCGCTTCATTCAGGGTCACGCCCTCGGTGTCCATCCGGCGCCGGCTGTGGTAATGCGTGTGCAGCAGTTCATGGGCCTTGGGGCTACCCGGCGTGCCGAGGGTCTCGGTATAGGCCTGGGCCACCAGGTGGTTATCCTGCGACTTGTGCAGTTCCAGCATCTTGTCCGCATCGAACAGCCCACGCGTCCGCTTGCTGCGGCACAGCGGGTCCCGTGAGACCGGTTGCCCGGCCCCGCCGACACAGCCGCCGGGGCAGGCCATGACTTCGATGAAGTGATAGGGCGGCGGCTCGCCGGCCTCGCGGGCACGCCGGACTTCCTGCAGCAGTTCTTCGACATTACCAAGGCCGTGGGCCACGGCAACGCGG
>JBIKMI010000217.1:0-4845 GCA_044359285.1 Kiritimatiellia bacterium | reverse complement strand
CATCGGCCACGGCCCGTGCGGCCTTCAGTCCGTTGACGACGATGAGTTTCAACGGCGTATTGCCCAGGGTGACGGTGATCTCACGGCGGCTCTCGTCGCCGCGCACCTCAAGAAAATCCGGATTATCCAATTTCACGCCATTGACCTTTTCCGCGGCATAGCGCAGGACGGCCTCACTCACGCCTCCCGCATTGCCGAAGATGACGCCCGCCCCGGTTTTGAAGCCCATGGGCATGTCCATCGAGGCCGGTTCCAGCTTATCGAACTGGATCCCAGAGCGTTCAATCATAAGGGCCAATTCCTGGGTGGTCATCACATAATCCACATCCGGCACGCCCGCGACGGCAAACTCGGGGCGGCGCGCCTCGAACTTTTTGGCTGTGCAGGGCATGATCGCCACCATGATCAGGTCCTTCCGGTCCACGCCGAGCTGGGCGGGAAGATTATTCTTGGCCAGTGAGCCCAGCATCTGCTGGGGCGAGCGGCAGCTCGAAAGGTTGGGCAGCAATTCGGGGTAGTACTGTTCCGCGAATTTGACCCAGCTCGGGCAGCAGGAGGTGAAGAGCGGGAGGGGGGCCGCCCCCGTGGTGCGGCGCAGGAACTCCTCGGTCTCCTCAACGATGGTGAGATCCGCCGTGAATGAGGTGTCGTAGACCTTGGCAAAGCCCAGTGAGCGTAAGGCCGCCACCATCTGGCCAGTGCTGAGCAGGCCGGGTTCCTTGCCGAAATACTCACCAAGGGCAACCCGCACGGCGGGCGCGATCTGGGCCACTACTTTCTTTTTCGGATTATCCAGTTCCTTCCAGATGGCATCCACCTCGGACTTGGGTGTCAGCGAGCCGGTGGGGCAGATGGCGGCACACTGGCCGCAATTGACGCATTCGACCTCTTCGAGGTTCTTGCCAAAGGCCGGGACCACGGCCGCTTTGCTGCCGCGGTGAACGAAGTCGATGGCGCCGATCCCCTGGATCTCCGAGCAGACCCGGACGCAATCCCCGCACAGGATGCACTTGGAGGGGTCGCGTACCAGCGACGGCGAACTGCGGTCCACGGGATCCTGCCGGACCGTGGATTTGAAACGCACCTTTTCAATGCCGAGCCGCCGGGCCAGGCTCTGGAGCTGGCACGAGGCACTCTTGTTGCAAGTGGGACAACTGCTGTTGTGGTTGGCCAACAGGAGTTCCACGGAGATCTTGCGGATCTCGCGGATCTCCTCGGTGGTGGTTTTTACCTTCATCCCCGGCTCCGGCGGGGTTGAGCAGGCCGGTTGAATGCCCCGGCCTTCGACCTGGACGAGGCAGAGCCGGCAGGCGCCGTACACGCTCAGGTCCGAGTGGTAGCAAAAGGTGGGCAGATCAATATCGGCCTTGCGTACCAGTTCCAGCAGGTTCCGTTCATTCTCAATCCGTACTTTCCGTCCGTCAATCGTCAAGGTATTGGCATCATTCATGGTCAGACTCCCGTTATCGCATTGAATTTGCAGGTTTGCGCACAGACTCCGCATTTGATGCAGAGCGTGGCATTGATTATGTGAGGTTGCTTGCGTTCGCCGGTGATGGCACTCACCGGACATTTCTTGACACAGGCCGTACATCCCTTGCAGAGCAGGGGATTGATTTCCGGACGGGCGAGCGCTTTACATTCGCCGGCCGGACAGGTTTTGCCATGGACATGGGCTTCGTACTCGGCGCGGAAGTGACGCAGCGTCGAGAGCACCGGACTGGGTGCGGTCTTCCCCAGGCCGCAGAGCGAGCCTTTCTGTACGGCATTTGCAAGCTTCTCCAGCAGTTCCAGTGAACCGGCTTCGGCCCGACCCTCCGTGATATCATCCAGCATGCTCAGCATCTGCCGGGTCCCTTCGCGGCAAAGGACACACTTGCCGCAGGACTCGTTCTGCGTGAACTGCATGAAGAAACGCGCGATGCGGACCATACAGGTTTTCTGATTCATCACCACCAGGCCACCCGATCCGATCATGGCTCCCACCCCCTTAAGCGAGTCGAAGTCCATCGGCAGATCCAGGTGCTCGCGGGTGAGGCACCCGCCCGAAGGCCCGCCGATCTGGACCGCCTTGAAGCCCTGGGCATCGGCCGTGCCATCCAGATGGGTGACCCCGCCGCCGATATTGAAGATGATTTCGCGCAAGGTGCTCCCGAACGGCACTTCGATCAGGCCCGTGTTGGCGACGTGCCCCGTGAGGGCAAAGGTCTTGGTCCCCGGTGAATTCGGGGTTCCCAGCTTGCGGTATTCCGCGGCCCCTGCCGCCAGAATGAGCGGGACGGTGGCCAGGGTTTCCACATTATTGATGACAGTGGGTTTGCCCCACAGGCCACTCTGGGCGGGGAAGGGGGGCTTGGGCGATGGCATCCCCCGCTTGCCTTCGATCGAGGCGATGAGGGCGGTTTCCTCGCCGCACACAAAGGCGCCAGCCCCTTCCATGACGTGCAGGCTCAGGGCCTGACCGGTGCCGAAGAGATTATCGCCCAGCAGTCCGGCCTGGGTGGCATCGGAGATGGCTTTACGCATGCGCTTAACCGCCAGGGGATATTCAGCCCGGACATAGATATACCCTTCATCCGCGCCAATGGCCCGGGCGGTGATCATCATGCCTTCGAGCACGCTATGGGGATTGCCCTCCATGACGCTGCGATCCATGAAGGCACCCGGATCACCTTCGTCGCCGTTACAAATGACGTATTTTTTGGGCTCAGGTTGAATGCGGGTCAACTCCCACTTCCGGCCGGTGGGAAAGCCGCCGCCGCCGCGGCCCCGCAGACCCGAGAGCAGGATCTCCTCGCAGAGTGACTGGGCCGAGGCTTCGGCGTAGGCCTTTTTAGCCATCGCATAACCGCCCTGGGCAATATATTCGTGCAGATCCTCGGGATCCAGTGCGCCGCAGGCTTTAAGCGTGGCACGGGTTTGACGGGTATAGAACGGGATGTCGTCGGTCCCATGGCAGGATTTGCCGTTGGCCGGATTCTTATAGAGCAGACGCTCCACCAGCTGTTGGTTGACCAGCGTGGAAGTGACGATTTCATCCACATCCGAGGCCGTTACGCGCGTGTAGAGAATGTTGTCAGGCATTAAGGTCACCAGGGGGCCCATCTGGCAGAAACCCTGGCACCCGCTGCTGGAAACGAGGATTTTGTCCGGACGGGTATCCTCCGCTTTGAGCTCCGTGGTGACAGGGAGGCCGGCTTTGGCGATGGTTTCGACAAAGCGGTCATAGACCTTCATGGCGCCGTTGGCCATGCAGCCGGTTCCGGCACAGATGATGACGCGGCGGGTGACCGTGCGGGTGGCCGCCTCATAGGATTCGCGGGTTTGTTTCAGATCGATGGGATTCATTATGAGTTCTCCTTTGCCCGGAGGTCGTCCACGAGTTGACAAGCCTTCTCCGGGGTGACCTGGCCAAACACTTCCTCATTAATCACCATGACGGGGGCCAGTCCGCAGGCGCCGAGGCACGAGACGGTCTCCACCGTGAACAACATGTCCGGGGTGGTTTTCTTCTGTTCCGTGAGATTCAGTTTTTTCCAAAGGGCTTCCAATATGGGGTTGGAGCCCTTGACGTGACAGGCGGTACCGTCGCACAGCCGGATCACGTGTTTGCCTTTGGGTTCCAACGCGAAGTGGGAGTAAAACGTGGCGACCCCGTAGACGCGGGCCGGAGGGAGCCCGAGGGAGGTGGCCACGAACGTCATCATTTCTTCGGTCAGGTAGCGATACTCCGCTTGAACCGCCTGGAGAATCGGGACCAGTTGAGCGGGCTTGCGCTCGTAACGGTCAAGAATGCCGCATACTTTATCGAACTTTTTATGTGGGGTTGTCATAGGGCCTTTTAATGTTGAAGTTTGATCGCTTCCATCAGATGGTTGGAGAGGACTGCGTAACTGGATGCCAGCGAGACGTTCTCGACGACGATGTGAGGTGGCGTCTGAATGGTAACCGGGGCGAAATTCCAGATGGCCCGGATACCCCCGGCGAGCATCAGATTGGTAACGGTCTGGGCCACTTCCGCCGGGACCGTGAGGATACCGATTTTGATTTTCATCCTGTGGACCAGGTTGGTCATCTTGTCCAGCGGCAGGATCGGTTTGCCATGGATCTTGAGTCCCGCTTTCTGGGCGTTGATATCAAATCCGGCAACGATGTTCAGGCCGATCTGGTTGAATCGCTCGTAGCCGAGCAGCGCCGTTCCCAGCGAGCCGGCCCCCGCCAGTACGGCATCGGTGGTGTTATCCCAGCCGAGCACCGCTTCAATCGCAAGAATGAGGTCATTCAGGCCAAAGCCGACCCGGGGTTGCCCGGAGAGGGCGGTGAATTCAAGATCCTTCCGGATCTGGGTGGAGGCCAGCTTCAGGTCCTCCGCCAGATGGGTACAAGAGACGGTATCGCGCCCCATCGCCTCCATCTGTTTCAGCCGGTGATGATACTGCGCCAGACGCCGAAGGGTAGGCTGGGGAATGGCTTTAACAATCAACTTGTCCATATTTCTACTCCTTATCTCCACTTTGTCTTGTTGTTACCGTTATTATTTTAACAATATAAGTTTCACGATTAGACAGCTTTATTTCGTTGTTAATGGCGCAAATATGCCATATCAGAAAAATATGTCAACACCTAATCGTGAAATAAATCACGATTGTGTGGCGATGGAGGGATTGACGGGGTGGGGTGCGTTGTTGCCGATGCGGGGCTAGGGCTGTAATGCTGAACGCGGCGACATTTGACATCACTTAAAGGCCCGCAGGCGCAGGGCATTGGCAATCACCGAGACGGAACTGAAGCTCATCGCCGCTGCTGCCAGCATGGGATTCATCAATTGGCCGGTCCAGGGATAGA
>JBIKMI010000378.1:0-8741 GCA_044359285.1 Kiritimatiellia bacterium | reverse complement strand
GGGTGGGGTGTTAGTGTGACTGACTCCTGCCCCCTGCCTCCTGCCTCCTGACAAAACGGGGGAAACGCAATGAAAACACAGATACGTATGCGGATGGTGATGGCGGTACTGACCCTTGCGCTGCTGGCGGGCGGCGAGGCGGGGGCGGCGAATATCTGGGATGGCGGCGGGACCGACGACAACTGGGGAACGGCCAACAACTGGGACAACAATGCTGTCCCGTCGTTCCCCCAGGCGCTTACCTTTTCGGGCATGACCCGTTTGACGCCGAACAACGAAGCGGCCAGCAGAACGGTCAACGGGTTCACGTTCAGTCAGGATGCCGGCGCGTTCACGATCGGAGGAAATGCGTTCACCCTCGGCGGCAACATCGTCAACAACGCCACGGCCGTACAGACGATCAACAACGACATCACCCTGAGCGCGACCCGCACCGTGACGGCGAATGCGGGCGGGGCCGACATCATCCTCGGCGGCGTGATTGGCCAGTCCAGCGCCGGGTGCGGACTGACCAAGACCGGCACCGGAACATTGACGCTGAAGGGGAACAATACGTTCACGGGCACGGTGACGCTCAACGGCACGGGCGGGCGGTTGGTCATGGGGCATGCCAATGCCCTGGGGCTCGGAACTGGCGCCATCGCGCTCACCGCCGGCACGCTCGACCCGGGCGACGCGGACCGCACGATCACCAACGCGATCACCTTCACCGCCCACACCATTGCCGGAACGAACAACCTGACGCTGACCGGCCCGATAAACAACTTGAGCGACAAGACGCTGATCAGCAGTCTCAATCCCGGGAAGGTGCTGACCTTGAGCGGCACTGTCACGATTGGCAGCGGCAACGTCTTTACTCTGGACGGCACCGGGGATACAACGATCTCCAGCGCGATCACCGTAGGCTACTTGATATTCCAAAACCGGGGCACCACGACCTTCAACAACAATAACACCTACGCCGGCTACACCGGCCTGGCCGGCGGCGGCAGAACAATCCTCGACTATACCGCCAGTAATGCCAGCAAGTTACCGAACGGTACCGCCCTGACCTTCGGTGGCTATTCGGGCGCCGGTCGCTACGGCGGAATGGACCTCATACTCAAGGGTGGTTCACATACGCAAGTCGTTGGCTCTGTGACAGCTTATGAAACTAGTACTGCGCCTAACCACACCAACATCAAGCGAGATGGCGGCAGTTCGATTTTCCAGATGAATGGTGTGACTTTCAATTCCTCCGTCAACTTCGAAGACAGTGTCGCCACGACCGACAACTCAAACTCCAGTGGGATCCTCAGCCCAAGGGCCACGGTAGGCAACAAGGATTGGGCGTATAACTCCGGCGGCGCGGACGGGCTGATCCAAGCGCTTCCGGCCGGCAGTTACACAACTCTCCCTGCCTCCGGCGCATCCAGCACGCCCAACTACATCGTGAGCGGCGATTTCACAGCCACCGGCGCTACGATCAAATCGCTTAAGATCGTATCCACCGCTAACAATCAGACCTTGAATCTCGGCAGCAGCACCCTGACCACTGACGGGATACTCTACGCGGGCGATGCCGGCAACAACAACTACAACTACACGATCACGGGGACCGGCTCGATCAATGGCGGTTATGGGAGGAATTTCCACGTGGGCAACGGTACGCTCACCATTGACGTCCCGGTAGGCGACCAATGGATCAGCAAGTCCGGCCCCGGCACGTTGGTTCTTAACAAGGCCAACACGTCGTACGGTAATGTGGTGGTCATCTCGGAGGGCGCGCTGCGGATCAAGAACGCAAGCGCGCTCGGCACGACTGGCAGTGGAACCATGGTAGGCGCTTCGTGGTACGGCTCCGCGCTGGAACTGGAGGGTGGGATCACGGTCGGCGCGGAGGCGTTGACGATCCAGGGCAACGGCATCAGCAACGGCGGCGCGCTGCGCAACATCAGCGGCAACAACAGCTACGGCGGCGCGATCACGATTGAGAACATGGGCGCCCGCATCAACTCCGACGCCAACACACTCGAACTGAAGGGCGGCATTACCACGGCGTCCAACAAGGATGTGACCTTCGGCGGCGCGGGCAATATCCTTGTCAGCACGGTCAAAATCACCGGCGCCGGCAAAGTTATCAAAGGCGGCGCGGGGACGCTGGAACTGGCCGCGGCGAACGACTACACGGGCGCGACCACGGTCACCGGCGGCACGCTGAAGGTGACGGGCTCCATCGCCGCCGGGTCGGCGGTGCAGGTGAATGCGGGCGGCATCCTGACCGGTAGCGGCATCTGCAGCGGGACGGTCTATGTGGCGAGCGGCGGCAGACTGGTGGCGACCAATACCACCCTGACGGTCTCGAACCTGGTGTTGTCCGCAAACAGCACAAACTATTTCGATGGCGGGTGGACGGGTGTGGTGGTGCAGGCCGCCGGCGCCCTGACCGACACGCTCGGCCTGACCATCCATCCCGGCGCCAAGGTGGTCCTGAGCGGCGTCACCGCGAGCAGCACCAACAACCTGATCCAGTACAGCGGTATGATCAAAGGGAGCTGGACCAACCTGTCGGTGGTGTCTTCACCCGTGGCGGCCACGCACACCTTTATTACCAATGCCGGCTATGTGGCGGTGGTCGTGGGCGCATCCGGCAGTGCGCCTGTGATCGAGCAGTCCAACCCGGTGGTGGTCTCGATGAACGAGGATTTCGGCACCACCAACCTCGCGTTGGGGCAGATCCTGAGGGCGTATGACGCCGATTCCACATCGAATGACGTGACGTGGAGCCTGGTCGGTGGCTCGGGGCCGGCCAATGGAACGGCGGTGGTGAGCGGCGTTGGCACGAATCCGGTGGGCTGGACCACGTTCACCTACAAGCCCGATACCAACTTCTACGGCACGAACCAGTTCACGGTGATGGTCCAGGACGAGGCGACCCGTTCATCCGTGATCACGGTGCGGGTGGATGTGGCGGCGGTGAATGACCCGCCCGTGAAGATGACGGATCCGGCATTGCAGAGCCCGGGTTCGGACTGGCTCTTCAGCGATGTGTGGACGAACACTCCCGGAACCTGGCAGGACAACGCGGACACGAATGCGAACTACACGGACGCCAACTTTCAGGGCGCGAAGACCTTTCTGTACCAGTGGCAGTGGTCGAACTCGGTGACGATAGGGGACATCAATCTTGCTACCAATGCCGCGCTCACGCCGAACGATTTCGGCGGCTATGTCGGCACGAACCTGCGTGTGAAGGTGTGGTGCGTGGACGATCGCTGGCCGTCAGGCACAGCGGCGACGAGCGCGCCTGCCTATTCCGGGTGGCAGACCGTGCAGGGCGCTCCGATCCTGGCGCCGGCGATCACCAATATAGGACCGTTGGCGACAACGGTTTTGGAGGATGCTGCCTCGACGGACCTGCAGGCGTTGTTCCACCTGTTGGCGACGAATGTGGCCGAGGCGGGCGTGCTGACGTGGGGCGTGGCGGTGGCGCCCACCCAGGGGACGGCCGTGGTGGACGGCGGGACGTCGGTGTCTTCCGAGCCTGGCACGTTCACTTACCAACCCTCGGCCAACCGCAACGGCGGCGACAGTTTCGTGGTCTGCGTGTCCAACGGCGTGGGAGTTCTGTCATCGAACATCACGGTCAACATTGCCATTACGGCGGTCAACGACGCGCCGGTGTGCACGGCGTCGAACATCCTCGGTTCCATGCTGTCCGGCGCCACGATCACCAACACGACGACCTGGAACGACAACGCAGACACGAACGCGACCTACACGCACGCCGATTTCACCAACTCGGCCCTGTTCACCTACCAGTGGCGGCGGGCGGACGACTCGGCGGGTACGGTGAATTTCACGAACCTGATGAACCAGACCAACGCCACCTACACGCTGGTCACTCCGAACGACCGGTACAAGTGGTTCAGCGTGCAGGTTACTTGCACGGATACGGGTGTACCGAGCCCGGGCCTGACCGCGACGAACATCACGGCGTGGAAGCAGGAGACTTCCTCGGTGCCGGCGGTGGTGGTGTTCAACAAGGCGTCTAGCGACTGGGGTACGTACTCGAACTGGACGCCGGATACGGTCCCGACAACGAACATCACGGCGGTGATTGGCGACACGGTGGTGCAACCTGTCGCGACCGCGAACATTGCCAGCGGAGACTATGCGGCGAAGAACCTGTATGTGGGCACCAACGCCAGTTCCGGTGGAACGGTCACCATGACCGGCGGCACGCTGACCTTCCCGGCGGCGGGGAATATCACCGTGGCGGGCGCGAGTACCAGCACCGGCACGCTGAACCAGACAGGCGGCACGCTGGCGGGCATCACCAGCGGCAAGCTGACCATTGGCAGCGGCGCGAACAGCGTCGGGTCGGTCACGCTGGGCAACGATTCGTCCATCACCAGCGCGGTGGACATTGCCAGCCAGACCGGCGCGAGCGGCACATTCACGCTGACCAACAGCGCGCGGTGGGTCAACACGGTCGCGGCCAGAAGTCTCGGCAGCGCGGCCGGTGCGGTGGGCAGTCTGAACGTACGCGGCAGCGCGGTCGCCGATCTGGCGGGGCAGCACCTGACCTTCGGTTCCGCGTGGGGCAGCACGGGTGTGCTGTGGGTGGCTGACAGCGGCGTGGTTACGAACATTCAGTTCCTCTACATCGGGAATCCCGGTTATTGCGACATGACTGTGCGCGACAACGGAGCCCTCTATGCGACGTCTGTATACCTGAGCCCCACGGGCGGTGTTTCCAGTTCGCTGACAGTCACCAACGCGGGGTTTATCAGGAACCTTTACATCATCGGCTCCGGCGCGGATGGCATTGCCACGGTTCGGTTAGCCGGTAACTCGCCTAATAACACTGGCGGCTCCGGAGGCACGATTGTCGGCCAGGCCGCCCGTTCCACTGGTTATCTCTACGTAAGCAGCAACGCCGTGTTCACGCTTCCTGGGCAGCCCTTCGGACTTGGCAATTCGGTCGGCAGCACCGGCATCGTCGAGGTGTCGGACTATGGGGTAATCACGAACTGCACTGGTGTGACCGTCGGCTACGCCGGTGCCGGGTACGGCAGAATGACTGTGCGCAATTTCGGCAAGGTCTTCAGCGGGTCAAGTGGCGTGTCCATCGGCGGCACGAACAACAACTCGATCCTGACGGTGGCGGACGACGGGGAGGTGCGCAGTCCTGGCACAACCCAGCTTGGTACCGCCGCCGGCGCATCCGGCACACTGACGGTGACGAACAACGGCACCTACGCTATTAACATTAACAGTACCTTGATTTCGGCAGGTGTTGC
The DNA here is from genome assembly GCA_044359285.1 of Kiritimatiellia bacterium. Taxonomy (GTDB): domain Bacteria; phylum Verrucomicrobiota; class Kiritimatiellia; order CAIKKV01; family CAITUY01; genus JAABPW01. Next base: position 3,456 of record JBIKMI010000378.1, on the reverse strand, counting down.
GAATAACTCGATCGGCTGGGTTAACGTCAATGGTGGAATGCTGAGCCTGGGATATAACGACCAACATTGCCAATTCGGGGTTGGGACGAGCGCCACGGGGATTCTGACCATTACGAGCGGCGTGTACTCCAATTGGATGAGCGGTGCCAATGGCACCTCCGTCGGCTTTGGTCCCAGCAGTGTGGGCATCGTGAATCTGCAGGGAGGAAAATGGTACGATCTCAGTAAGATGAAGGTCGGTGTGGGCGCCGGTTCAGTGGGGCGTGTCACGGTAACAGGCGGAACGTGGGATCAACGCGGCATTTTGGAAATCGGCGCGCAGGTCAGCAGTACGGGGCTCGTATCCGTGGCGAACTGCGTGCAGACAAACATGACCGGCGCGATCGCGGTTGGCGGCGGGACGACGCCGGGCGACCGGTATGGCTCGGTGACGATCAGCAACGCGACGTTCGGCGGCAGCACGGCGATGACGGTGTGGACCAACGGGTTCGTGGAACTGACGGGGACGGGCAGCGTGCTGCGATGCAGCACGTTCACCTGCCGTGGCGGGGCGCTGACCAACCATGTGAGCCTGTTCTCCGGCGGCGTGGATGTGACGAACAGCGCGAATACGGCGCTGGCGGTCACCAATGGCGGCAAGGTCCATTTGTCGTTTGAAGGGAATTCCGATGCCTTGCCATCAGGCAACTTCTGGGGTCTGCGCTGGGCGGGCACGAACGGGTATCCCGTGCTGACGGACTCCGTGGCCACGGGGGCGATCACCGTGACCAACGTGATGACCGGCGCCTTCAGTAACCAGGCCATGACGGTGTTCAAGGCCGGCGACAACAGCTACACCTACCTCGGCTTTATCAACGCCACGGCCCCGGTGATCAACGATGGCGCCACCGGCGTCGAGACGAACATGAGCGAGGACGGCATCGTGTACCTGACCAACCTGCTATGGGCGTCGGATGTGGACGGATCGAGCTGGGCGTGGACGAATGTGACCGGCAGCGGTCCGGCCAACGGCACGGTGGCGGTGAACGGCTCCGGGACGAATCCGGTCAACTGGAATGTGTTCACCTACGCGCCGAACGCGAACTTCAACGGGACCAATTCGTTCCAGGTCCGGGTCATGGATGACACCCTGCTGTCGGACAGCCTCACAGTGACGGTGGTCGTGGCGGCGGTCAACGATGCGCCGACGAACACGACGCCGCCGACAATAATCGGAGGCAACGGTCAGTACGGGACCCTGTGGACCGCGGCGAACGGCGTGTGGAACGACAACCTGGACACCAACGCGGCGTATACGCATGCGGTATTCACCAATAACGCCGGGTTTGCCTATCAGTGGCAGTACTCGAACGATGTGAACATTGCGGCGGACGCGACGAACACGACGTTTGTGCCGTCCGCGGCGATGGCCGGTACGAACATCAGGGTGCGCGTGACCTGCACGGATAGCGGGGAGGGAACGCCCGGTCCGCAGAGTGCGACCGCCTATTCGGCGTATGTGACAGTGACGGCGCCCACGAACGATCCGCCGGCGAACACGACGCTGCCCGGCATCAGCGGCGACAGCAGTTATGGAGCCGTATGGACGGCGACGAACGGGGTATGGAATGACAACAGCGACACCAACGTGCATTACACGTTCGCCAATTTCACCAATACGGCGAAGTTCACGTATCAGTGGCAGTATTCGAACGCGACGCCCGACAACATCTTGAATGAGACGAACGTCGCGTTCACGACGACCGTGCCGATGCTGGGCACGAATATCCGGGTGCAGGTGACCTGCACGGATGCCGGGTATGGCACGCCGGACTCGACGAGCACAGTGGCCTATTCGGCCTACAAACTGGTCACGGCGCCGTCGTTGCTGGTGTTCAACAAGGCATCCGATACCTGGGGTAACAGTGCGAACTGGACGCCCTCCGTGCTGCCGTCGGCAGGCACACCGGCCGTGATCGGGGATACGAACGTCATGAGTCCGGCTGAGGCTCTGATCGGGGGTAGCGATACGGCCGCGGTGAAGGACCTTTACCTGGGGACGAATACCAGTTCCAAGGGCACACTGACGATGACCGGCGGCACGCTGACCTTCCCGGCGGCGGGCAATATTACCGTGGCCGGCGCGAGTTCCAGCACGGGCACGCTCAACCAGACGGGCGGCACGGTGGCGGGCATCACCAACGGCACGCTGGCCATCGCGGGCGGGGTGAACAGCGTCGGGTCGGTCACGCTGGGCAACGATTCGTCCATCACCAGCGCGGTGGTCATTGCCAACGCGTCGGGGGCGAACGGAACGCTCACGCTGACCAACAGCGCGCGGTGGATGAGCACGACGGCGCCCAACATCGGCAGCGCGGCGAACGCATCGGGCAGCCTGAACGTACGCGGCAGCGCGGTCGCCGATCTGGCGGGGCAGACTCTCACCCTGGGTTCCGCGGCCAACGGCACGGGCATGTTGACGGTGGCGGATAGCGGTGTGGTCACGAACTTCAGCCAGGTGGTCGTCGGTGCGGTCGGCGCGGGGTACGGCCGCATGATGGTGCGCAATTCCGGCAAGGTCTTCAACACCGGTTCCGGCGGCGTGTCCATCGGGGGCACGAACAACAACTCGATTTTGACGGTCGCGGACGACGGGGAGGTGCGGGCCGGTGTCGGGATTACCTACATTGGTGCCGCGGCGGGCGCGTCGGGCACGCTGACGCTGACGAACAACGGCCTTTATGTCTGCGGCACGGCTGGGGATATGCTTTGGGTGGGCGCTGGTAACAACTCGATCGGTTGGGTGAATGTCAACGGCGGCATGATGAGCCTGCCGGGCGCTGGCAGAGATTCAAGGATCGGATATGGGACGGGCGCGACGGGGATTGTGACCATCACGAGCGGCGTGTACTCCAATGGCAATACACTTCCCTACTATCCCTCCCACATCGGCTATGGCGCCAACAGCCTGGGCCTCGTGAATCTGCAGGGCGGGAAGCTGTACGAAGGCGGGTTGATGAGGCTCGGGTCGGGCGCGGGCGCGGTGGGACGGGTGACGGTCACGGGCGGGACCTGGGAGCAACGCAACGATCTGGAAATCGGCACGTCGTCCGGCGGCACGGGGTTGGTGACGGTGGCGGACTGTGTGCAGACGAACATCGCCGGGCCGGTGAAGGTCGGCGGGGCGGGATACGGGCTGGTAACGGTCAGCAACGCGACGTTCGGCGGGACGACGGCGATGACGGTGACGAACGGCGGGTTCGTGGAACTGACGGGGACGGGGAGTGTGCTGCGGTGCAGCACGTTCACCTGCCGGGGCGGGTCGTTGACCAATCATGTGCGGAAGCTGGCGGGAGGGCTGGATATTACGGGTGCGACGCTGGTGATCACCAATGGCGGGAAGGTGCATCTGTCGTTTGAGGAGGATCCGGTGGGGGCGGGGGATTTCTGGGGATTGCGCTGGGCGGGGAACAATCG
>JBIKMI010000106.1:0-8761 GCA_044359285.1 Kiritimatiellia bacterium | reverse complement strand
AAAGCCACCGCCACGCGGCATCTCGTGGATCTGGTGGGCAAGGGGTTTCTTGAGAAGAAACCGGGCGGCGGCCGGAGCACCCGTTATCACATTCCCGGCAAGTAAGCACAAGGGCCGCCTGCTATCGCCCCATGCTCCCAGCTACAAACGAACCTATATTCTTTCGTCGAAGCCGTAGCCCAACTCCAAAAGTATTTGCGTAGTGATGATTAAAACGGCCAAGCTTAACGGTTACTGAAATAGAGTGTTTAAGGCTGAAATCAGGCATGATATTTTGCTCAACGCAATGAGTTTCAATGAGTAATGTGGCGAAGCCACGCTCCCAAACAAGCATACGGTCAAGGTCCGCTTTGGCGGCTGCTTTCGCGTCCTCTGGGCTATTTACCCTTGGTTGGCGCAAGAACGCCAGTTGACCGACAGTAGTCTTTCTTGTTATGCATAAAGCATGAATACCACATTCCGGACTGTATAAAGATTTGAGCCATGATGCAAAGTCCCTTCGGGTTCTATGTTTCTGGATATCTCCGGTTTCTTGTCGTAGCATATCCACATCACATAGGTGGAGGGCGGGGGAAGTGGTCGCAGCAAAGTCGCATCAGAGGGAACTTGGCGGGGAAAGACAATCAATGAAAGGCTTGATTTAATTGGGGCGAATGACGGGGCTCGAACCCGCGACATTCAGAATCACAATCTGACGCTCTAACCAACTGAGCTACATTCGCCATAACGTTTGCAGGGGCGAATCATCCACACACAGGGCCGGGGAATCAAGCAAAATCAAATGAAAATATTGGCGCTGGAACTTTCAACCCATATCGGCTCTCTGGCTCTCCTGGACGGGGATGCGGTGACGTGTCACAAAGAGTGGGTGGCCGAAGGCCGTCAGCTTCGTCCTATATTCGTGGATATCCATGCCTTGTCAGCGGCTGGCGTCTGGGCGTGGGAGGGGCTGGATCACTTCGCGGTAGGCGTCGGGCCGGGCGCCTTTTCCGGTCTTCGTATGGCCGTGGCCGGGATCCGGGGTCTGGCCCTTTCCGACAACAAGCCCGTAATGGCGGTTTCGAGTGCCAGTGCACTCGCCTGGTCGGTCTTGAAGGAGACGGGCGCCCCGCGGGTGGTCGTTCTGGGCGATGCCCGGCGACACGAGTTATGGGCCGGTTGCTTCGGCTGGGAGCAGGGGCAGATGTCACGGTTGGGCGATTGGATCGTGACGGAGGCCGATCACCTACCGGCGTTGTTAAAAATGCCGGGAACCGTTTGGGTGACCTCCGATTGGGACCGGATTCAGGAGCCGTTAACAACGCACTGCCCGGCGGACGTCGTCTTGATTCAGGAAGCGCGGATCCCGCAGGCGGCGATGGTTGCCCGGGTGGTGGCGCAACGGGTGGCGGCTGGCCTTCAGGGGGAGGCCTTGGCCCCGATATATGTACATCCCGCGGTGTCAGTGGCACCCCGGTTTTAAAAAGAGGACAACTATGAAAATCAAAGTCAATGGTCAGATTATTTCAGAGAAAGCCGTTCTGGCCGAATTGAGGCGCCTGATGGATTTTTACAGTCAGCATATGCCCCGCGAGGAACTCGGGCGCCATACGGAAGAATTGCTTAAGCGGGCGCAGGAACATGCGATCGGAACGCAGTTGCTGATCGAAGAGGTTAAGCGCCGCAAGATTGAAATTCCCGACTCGGATGTGGATGTCGCCATGGCCGGGATGGCCACCCAGGCGGGGGGCGTGGATAAAATGAAGGAAATCCTCGCCCGGCAGGGAATGACACTTGAACAGTTTCAGGCCAGTATTCGGGTGGGAAAACAATTGGATGCCCTGGTCGCACGGGTCACCTCAGGGGTGCCGGAGTGTGAAGATAAGGAGTTGCTCAGCTATTACGAAGAACATGCGGAGCGGTACGTGGCCCCTGATCAGGCGCAGGTCCGGCATATCCTGATGCGCCCCGCGTCTGAGGATGAGGCGGATCGCGCGACGATCCGGTCGACCTTGATGGGATTGAAGCAGAAGATTCTGGAAGGGGAGGCTTTTGCCGATCTGGCCGCCGTTCATTCGGAATGCCCCAGCGGGAAAGCGGAGGGGGGCAGTCTCGGGATGCTGGTCCGGGGCGCGATTATTCCGGAGCTGAACCAGGCGATATTTGAAGACATGGAGTTGGGCGAGATCAGCGACGTGGTTGAAACCCCGCTTGGCTTTCATATTCTTGAGCTGCAGGACAAGGAACTGGGTGAGCCCCTGACGTTTGAGCAGGCGAAGCCGAGTATCCAGGAACTTCTCCATCATGAGCGCAAGGGCAAAGCCTTGTCGCAGTTTGTCGCCCACCTCCGTGAGAAGGCGTTGATTGAAGATGATGGGGTGGCTGATGCCCACTGGGAAAAGTTGTTTGATTCGTTCCTTGACGGTCAAAAGGGTAGTTGATAGCTTCCCCCTCTGTTTTCTTTATCGGGCCGTAGCGCAGACTGGTAGCGCGTTTGCTTGGGGTGCAAAAGGTCAGGAGTTCAAATCTCCTCGGCCCGACCATTTGTCAAAACCGTGTGTTTCTTCATGAGCACACGGTTTTTTTATTCGCACCCGGTATACCGCGGGCACCCTTTCTGTTTGTAAGGGCAGGATCCATTCAGTACCTTAACGAGAGTGGAGTTATGAATAAGGACACCCCAACCCATTCCCTGCCTTCTCTTGACAACCGGGAAATCATCTTCCGGTTGCTGGGGTTGACGTGGCGTTACCGGGCGGGGTGCATCCGGGTTCTGGCGCTTCAGCTCTCCCTGCTGGTGTTGACGCTGGGCGGCTTCAGTCTGGCGGGGATCGGCATTGATTATATCCGGTTCGTCATCCAGCCCGGGGCTCCGGAGCCCCGCTGGCTTTTCCATCTGGCGCCCCCGCCGGGCTGGGCCCCCCTGATCGTGATTTCCGCCATCGCGGGGGGCATTATCCTGGTGGCGCTGATCCGGACGGTACTGAATGCCATCTATGCCGTTCAATTGACCGTTCTGTTGCAACGCAATGTGGTGGTGCATTTACGGTCCGAGATTTATGCCAAGCTCCAAAGCATGAGTTTCCGGTTTTTTGATGAAACCGCCAGCGGCTCCATCATCAACCGCGTGACCGGGGACGTGCAGAACACCCGCCTCTTTATTGATGGCGTGATCATCCAGGGGCTCGTGATGATCCTGTCCCTGGCCTTTTACCTCGTGTACATGGTCGGCATTCATGCCCCCCTGACCCTGGCCTGTCTTTGCTCCACGCCGCTCCTGTGGTTGTTCACCTCCATTTTTACCCGTCGCATGCGGCCCCTCTACAAGGAAAGTCGTGAATTGGCTGATGACTTGACCCTGACCTTTTCGGAAACCCTTCAGGGGATCCAGGTGGTCAAGGGGTTTGCCCGTGAACCGGAAATGACCCGCCGCTTTGGTGAGGCCAACCGGCGCGTCCGGAACCAGAAGCGTGAGCTGATCGGCCAGATCAGCACCTTTACGCCGGCCATCGAATTCCTGACACAGGTCAATGTGGTCATTCTCCTGGGCTATGGCGGATATCTGGTCATTCAGGGAGGCCTGCCGCTGGGCGCGGGCATGGTGGTCTTTGCGGGCTTACTGCAGCAATTTTCCGCCCAGGTGAGCAACATCAGTACGATTGCCAACAGTATCCAGGAGAGCCTGACGGCGGCGCGCCGCGTCTTTGAGGTGCTTGACGCCCCGATTGAGATCAAGAGCCCGCCTTCCGCTACCCGGGTTCCCCGTATTCTCGGAAGCGTGAAGTTTGAAAATGTCAAATTCGGGTATGACCCTGAACTGCCAGTCCTGCGGACTGTCAGTTTTGAAGCGCGTCCGGGCCAATGCATCGCCATTGCAGGGGGCACTGCCTCGGGAAAATCAACCCTCCTCAGTTTGATTCCCCGGTTTTACGATCCCGATAAAGGCCGGGTGCTGGTGGATAATATTGATATCCGTCAGCTTGAATTGACAGACCTGCGGCGTCAGGTGGGGATTGTCTTCCAGGAGAGTTTCCTCTTCCGCACGTCCATTGCGGCCAACATCGCGTTTGGCAGCCCGGGTATCGGGCAGGAGGCGATTGAGCAGGCCGCGCGAACCGCCCAGGCCCACGATTTTATTACACGATTCCCGAAAGGATATGCCACTGTGCTGGGTGAAGGGGGCTCCAATTTGTCAGGCGGTCAACGGCAACGTCTGGCCATTGCCCGGGCCTTGCTGCTGAATCCGGCCATCCTGATCCTGGATGATCCCACAGCTGCGGTCGATGCCCAGACTGAACATGAGATCATGGCGGCCTTGGAAAATGCCATGCAGAGCCGGACCACTTTTGTGGTTGCCCACCGGCTCAGCACTCTCCGGCGCGCCGACCGGATCCTGGTACTCGAGCGTGGCCGTATCGTTCAGACTGGAACCCATGACGAACTCCTGGCGATCCCGGGGGCGTATCAGCGGTTGGCGGCGGGACAGGAAACCATCCCCGGGCAGCAGGTGAACCCATGAGCCGCACTAAGGACTCACTCTCCTCTCCTGAACTGGACGTCAAACCCCTGAATGCGGGTATTATCTGGCGGCTATTCAAATATACGCAGCCTCACAGGCTTACCCGCAACGGGCTGCTGGTCATCGTGCTGGTGCGCGCCGCTCAACTTCCCAGTCTGGCCTGGGCGATCGGCGCCATTATCAATGGCCCCATTAGCGGCGGAAATTCAAGGGGGCTTCTCCTTGGCTGTGTGGGCTACATTCTCCTCGCCATCTTCACCCAATGCCTGATGGTCGTGCGGATGCGGCTGGGACTGACGCTCGGGGAGAGGGTCATTCATGATCTCCGCGCCCAGCTCTTCGGGCATGTGCTGACCATGCCCCTGAGTTTTTTCAATCACATCCCGCGCGGACGCCTGCTCAACCGGATGACGACGGATGTCGAATCCGTCCGCTCCGGGGTGCAGGACGTGTTTTTTGTCGGCTGCGTCCAGTTCGGACAGGGTTTGATTGCCGCACTTATGATGCTGTGGATTGATTACCGGCTTTTTCTGGTGGTCGGGAGCATGTCGCCTGTGGTGTGGTGGTTGAGCTACCGTTTCCGCAAGCGGATGAGCGAGGTGTCCCGCGCATCGCAGGAAAGTTTCAGTCGCATTACAACCTCCCTGGCCGAATCGGTGAACGGCATCCGGGTCACCCAGGGTTTTGCCCGCCAGTCCATCAACGCCGAACGTTTCAACAAGCTGAATGACGACCATTCCCTGATCAGCCTGCGGTCCGCCAGGACCTCAGCCTTTTTCCAGCCCTTGCTGGAGCTCAGCTCGCAACTCGTTACTGCTTTCCTGGTCCTTGCGGGGGGCATCCTCACCCTTGATGTGGCCCACTCCCTGAGTGTCGGCATCCTGATCCAGTTTTTCTTTCTCTCGGCCGTCCTGTTCGGTGCCATCCAGAATCTGGGCATGCTGTATAACCGCGCCATGCAAGCCATGGCGGGTGCGGAGCGGGTGTTCCAGCTGCTGGATACCCTGCCGGAATGGGCAGATAGCCCGACCGCAGTAGCCCTGCCAGACGTCAAGGGGCGTGTGGAAGCCCGCGGACTCTCCTTCGGGTACGACCCCGCCCAGCCGGTCTTGCGTGAGGTCAATTTCGTGGCGGAGCCCGGGCAGACCATTGCGTTGGTCGGGCATACCGGCAGCGGCAAAACATCCATCATCAATTTAATCGCCAAGTTCTATCTTCCCACGTCCGGGGAGATCCTGATTGATGGGCGTCCGATCCAGGAGATCAGGAGTGACTCCCTGCACCAGCACATGGCCATCATTCATCAGCAGAATATCCTCTTCTCGGGAACCGTCATGGATAATATTCAATTCGGTAAACCGGACGCCACCCGGGACGAGATGCTCGAGGTCGCGGCGAAACTCGACTGCCTGGATATTCTTGAGGGGCTGCCGCAAGGCTTGCTCACACCTGTTGGCGAAAACGGCGCCGGCCTCTCGCTGGGACAGCGTCAGATTATCTGTTTTATCCGCGCCATGTTGGCGGATCCCCGGATTCTCATCCTGGATGAAGCCACCAGTTCGGTGGATAAGATGACGGAGCTCAAGATCCAGGCCGCCCTGTTGCGTCTGGTCAAGCAGCGCACCTGTTTTGTGGTGGCCCATCGACTCAGCACCATCCGGCATGCGGACCAGATTCTGGTCCTGGACCGGGGCCGGATCATTGAACAGGGAACCCATACGGGGCTGTTGGCGCAAAAGGGCACCTATAGCGAACTCTATCTCCAATTTTCACGCTTGGGGCTGGGCGGCTCCCAGGTTGGGTGACGGGTTCCTGAAACCACCTGTTCCCCGGATTATTTGTAGTGAAAGATTTATGTGAGGAGATTCTCATGAAAACACGAACAGTTGTGATTACCGGTGGGGCGCAGGGGATTGGCAAGGCGATGGCCCGGCGATTTCTGAATGATGGGTTCGCCGTGGTTATTGCCGATGTTGACGAGGAGGCCGGTCGGGAAACGGAGGAGGAGTATGCCCCGCTCGGGACCATTCGCTTTATCCCGACCAATGTGGCCTGTGAAACGGATGTTGTCCGGCTTGTTGCGGAAACAGTATTGGCCTTTGGTGGGGCCGAGATTCTAATCAATAATGCCGCGATTTCATGTAATCGACCAGTGGCAGACCTGAGTCTGGCCGATTGGGATCGGGTATTGGGGGTTAATCTGACCGGCCCGTTCCTTTGTGCCAAACACTTTGCGTCCGCTCTACGCCAGAGTCATGGCTCCATTATCAACATAGCTTCCACCCGTGCCCTGATGTCCGAACCGGATACGGAAGCCTATTCTGCAGCAAAGGGAGGGATTGTGGCGTTGACCCATGCGCTGGCCGCGAGTCTGGCGCCGGATGTCCGGGTCAATTGTATCAGTCCCGGTTGGATCGAGACCGGCGCCTGGTGCAAGTCCGCGAAGCGGACCACTCCGGTTCATGGCGAGGCCGATAAACATCAGCATTGGGTGGGGCGCGTGGGCCAGCCGGAAGACATTGCCGGTCTGGCCGCCTATCTGGCGTCCGCCGCCAGTGGTTTTATCACAGGCACCAATATGGTGGTGGATGGGGGCATGACGCATAAGATGATATACGTGTGAAGAGTAGAATCCAGGATTCGGGGGGTTCAGTAGGGACACCCATGAATCCGCAGATCTCTGGAATTTCTAGTGTTTGTTTGTGCACACCGCTTGTGTTAGGGTTCCATGAACTATGAATATGAGATCGACCTTGATGCTCGTTTCACTGCTTGGCTTGGGCAGTGTCATATCCGTGTGTTCTGAAGAGGCGATTTTTGTCGGCACCACCTGCATCATTCCCGGCAACCCCATTGACAAATTCGTATCCGGTAAATTGTCGAAATGGGGCGTAACTCCGGAGCTTTGCTCCGACTCAGTATTTTTGAGACGCGCGTATCTTGATGTGATCGGGGCCTTGCCGACCTCGCGTGAGGCACGTGAATTTCTGGCGGATCCAGACAAGAACAAACGCATCGCCTTGATTGACCGCCTTCTGGAAAGGGATGAGTTTTCAATCTATTGGGCGATGAAGTGGAGTGATCTGCTCAGGGTCAAGGCCGAGTTCCCCGTCAATCTGTGGCCCAATGCCGCCCAGGCCTATCACCATTGGATATTGGTTTCCCTCCGCGAGAACAAGCCATATGACCGGTTTGTGCGCGAGATGCTGCTGTCCAATGGCAGTAATTTCCGAGTGGGTCCGGTTAATTTCTATCGCGCCATCCAGAACAAGACCCCGGCAGGGATTGCCGCTGCCGTTGCCTTGACGTTTATGGGAACCCGGATCGATGCCTGGCCGAAGAAAGACTCCCTGCCGGGAATGGCGGTGTTCTTCTCGCAAGTCGGGTATAAGCCCACCCGGGAGTGGAAAGAAGAGATTGTGTTCTGGGATCCGGATATGCCTTTGACAAACCAGATGGCTATTTTCCCGGATGGAAAGAAACTTAAAACGATCCCTCCCGATCAGGATCCCCGTGAACTATTCGTCAACTGGTTGATTACCCCGGAGAATCCCTGGTTTACCGCCAGTATTGTCAACCGCGTTTGGTCCTGGCTCATGGGCCGTGGCATTATTCATGAACCGGATGACATCCGTCCTGATAATCCGCCGGCGAATCCAGAATTGCTCAAGTATCTGCAGAAGGAATTCATTATCAGTGGGTATAACCTGAAGCACCTTTATCGGCTGATTCTTACTTCCCGGACGTATCAATGCTCTTCGATTATCCCGCAATCCGGTGCGCTTGATAAAATCGAGGCTAATTTCGGATTCTACCCGCTTCGTCGTCTGGATGCGGAGGTGTTAATCGATGCCATTAACAAGATCACGGGGACTTCCGATCTCTACACCAGTGCGATCCCTGAGCCGTTTACGTTCATTCCTGAAAATCAGCCGGCAATCGCCCTGCCGGATGGCAGCATCACCAGTCCATTCCTTGAACTTTTCGGGAAGCCCGCCCGTGCGACGGGCATGGAGAATGAGCGGATCAACCGGGTTGTCCCGACGCAGAAAATGCACCTGCTGAACTCCAGTCACATCCAGCGTAAACTCGAGATGAATCTCAATCTCAAGACGTTTTTGAAATCCAAACCAAAGCCGGAAGAAATCATAGAGGAGCTTTATCTTACTGTTCTCTCACGGTTTCCAACCCAGGTCGAAGTGAATCTTGCAGAAGCGTACGCCAAGTCCGGGGTCGTCAAAGGGAACGGTGCGTGGCATGATC
>JBIKMI010000371.1:0-2550 GCA_044359285.1 Kiritimatiellia bacterium | reverse complement strand
GAGCCTTACGTGAAGGATCCTCCGAAACAGTCGGCCTGGGCTTTACCTGAGGCCGGCTCTCGGTTGCCTCTTCATTGGCGACCCGGGTCGTTCGCTTCTCGGTTGTGAGAATTTGCACTTCCCCGCCGGGCCCCTGACGCACAACAGTGGCGCCTTCCTTTTCGCGGACCACCTGAGCCGATCCACTCCATGCGCCTCCCAGCAGCACCCACCCCAACGCCACCATACCGACTGTTAACTTCTTCATACGTCCTCCTTTAGTTGCTTCATCTATCCGTCTTATTCAACAAGTCTGCGGCCGCCCTCTTCACGAGTTGCATCAATACATTCACATTCCCGGAAGCCTCTGCCTGACCCGCCTTTTCGATTTCACCCGTCTCGACATTCACGAGCTTGAGGACCACCTGGTAAGTGGTGCCCAACTTGCTTACGGTCCCGATCAGCATCTTTTCCGCATTCAGGATTTTACCGAATTCCACCGCGCGGGTGCTGCTATCGCACACCTCGCTCATCTGAAGTTTATGCTCAGCCAGGATTTTCGCCATATCCTCCCTGGTAACCAGTCTAAACCACTGGCTTTTAAGAACGGTGGCATAAAGCGTATCCGTAATAATGGGAATGGAGTTGGAGCTCACCCCACCCTGGGCCGTCAGCGGCAAGAGCGCGGTGACAGGCATCTGATAACCAGCCGGTGGGGGGGCAATAACGACCTCCGCCTCGACGGCGGCGGTCGGCTCGAGTGTCGCCGAAAGGGAAAGGGATTCCCCTGGCTTTTTCAGAGTACCAGCCGGCTTTTGATTCCAGGCCAGCAACATTTCCGGAATAACCTGGTCGAGTGCTTTCCGGCCTGCCGCCTGAATGGCTTTCATGGAGCCGGTGGCCTCGTCAAGGGCGATGACATTGATTGTCTCGGAAACCATGGCCAGAATGCTGGCATCATCCGCACAAATTGCCCGTAAATTCACGGTCCCCTGGTAAGAGTTCAGATTGCTTCCGGCAATTTTTACCGCAACGCATTTGGCCTCGGCGCGGCCCGACAAAATGAGGTCGGCGCCAAACTTCAGTCCCAGCTCGGCCGCCCCCTGCTCTTCGCCGCTTTGCGACAGGATGGCCTGAATTTTCTTCAGATTGGATTGGACCGTATTGGGATCCACCATAGGGATCTTACGCACGATCATGAGGGACGCAGCCATGGCGTCGATACTTGAGCCAGCCGTCGCCATGCCCGTACCGGTTTGTTCCGTAATGAGCGTCATGACCCGCGGGGGCGGGACACTGACAGGTTGGACGGGAGCCATGGGCTGGCTCACGCAACCCGACAGCAGCCCCAGCGCCAACCCTAACGCCACAGGGCCATAAACAGGCTTGCAATAAAAGGGTGTCATTGAGTTGTTTTACCTCATCCCGCGCCACTTGCGATAAAGCGCTGCGACCATTTCATGAGCCACCGTCCGGGCATGTTCCGCTAAAGTGGTGTGTTTGTCATCAGCATGTTTAACCAGATCCACACTCCAGACCACCTGGCCACTCTTGCAATCGATCATGCGCGCCGACATCCCGATGAGCGCATCCTCATGCCAGCCGTGTTTGACCCGCGAATATTCGTCCACCGTGCCGAGCACGACCGCATCGGCGCCCATCATGGCCCCGATTTCCGTTGCCTTCGCCGCCGACACGCCGGCCAGCGCAAGTTCCGATTCACTCAGAACTTGAGCCATGCGACTGCGCTCCAGGACATCATAACGGCCGGCGCGGAGAAGTTCAGTGACAAAAATATCAGCCACGGAGCTGCCGAGCAATTCGGTGGGGGCCTTGAAAGGCATGACGGCAATTTTTTTGATTTGTGGCGCGGCAACTGTCACAAAAACATTGGCTTTGGTTTTTGTATCAAGGAAATAAGCCTCGTCCACCGTTGCACACCCAGCCAGCAACAGCGCCAGGCTTAACGCACCAAACCGTAACAGGTGAAAAGATTTTTCAGTACTCATTTCCCGATCATTCCTTTTATTAATCGACTTCACTGGCGTCCCACAGGACGCAGGTTTTTAGACTGTAGGCTGTAGACTGTTAGGAAATTCATGTGTTTCTGTTTGTTTTCACGCTTAGGCATTTCTCAAATTTAAAGAGCCACCTTCTGTCGTTTCACCTAACAGCCTACAGCCTAAACCGCTACAGCCTTGGCGTCCCTATGGGACGCCAGTGAATCGACTTGATAATATCCCAACATAAAACGAGTTCAATAAAAAACACAAGCATCCCGGAAGGCGGCGCAACGGGTTACATCAGGTCGATATTTCATTCAGATCGCCTGTCGCTCTCCGCCCTGCCACCAGATGCTAAAAATTGGTTTCAACCATCGGCCGGAAGGTGAGCTCATGCACAACCACGTCGTCCGGAACGAACAAGGTATCCACGATCATCCGGGCGGCGCTTTCGGACTTCATGTAGTCCGGTCGTTCAAGGGCGCGGAACGGGGTGTCTGTTCCGCCGGGATAAACCCCCGTGACTTTGATGCCATGCGGCCGGGCCTCCTTGATCAGGCAGGTGGTA
>JBIKMI010000172.1:0-6207 GCA_044359285.1 Kiritimatiellia bacterium | reverse complement strand
AGCCATGCAGGGCACATTTGGACGCGCAGTAGACGCTGTAATGCTCCGCCTTGTGCCAGACAACGGTGCTGACGACATTGATAATATGGCCGGCTTTTCTGGTCAGCATGTCGCGCATCGCTTCGCGGCACAACAGCGCCGCGGCCCGGAAGTTGACCGCCATGTGGGCGTCCAACTCCGCCGCCGTGATGTCCGTAACCGGGCCCTTGCGGCGATTAAACCCCGCATTGTTGACCAGGGCGTCCGGCGGGCCGCCCAACGCCGCCCTGGCGGCCGCGTAGAGCTCTGCCGGCGCTTCCGGTTGGCTCAGGTCGAATGACGCCGCATAGCACCCTGTTTCCTGCCGGAGGGCAGCCAACCGCTCGGCATCACGCCCCGTGGCAACTACGGCCAGCCCCCGCGCACAAAGCTGGCGAACCACGTCCCGCCCGATCCCGCTTGAGGCACCCGTAACCAGAACCGATTTAATCATAGCCATCCTTTCGCCGGCACTCGCAGGGAGCCGAAGCCCGGCCCGGACACCTTGAATTGCGTTTTTCTAAAATCCCGATAGTGCATCGTCTCTTCCTGTCCCCGTGTTTAATAGTCCCCTGATTAAACAAACTCAACTGAGGCAAACCGCCGATGGATCCCATTCGGGAACGTAACGGAGGGGTAGCCGAGCGTCATGGCCATGGATGGAAAATTTTTGGCCGGAATGCCCCAGCATGCCCTCAGCCTCTTGTCACCCTGCAGCGCCGGGGCAACCGTCCCGATCATGCAGCTCCCCAGCCCCAGCCCTTCGGCCGCGAGGGTGGCGAAACTGCTGGCGATAGCGGGCTCAACGGGGTCCTTCAGGGGGGAGTGAAACACCATAACACATGGAGCATCATAAAAGAGCAGATCCCGGCCCTCCTTCCGCGCCTCGATGATCGTGTCCACGACCGGCAAGACAAAATTTTTCATCAGCTCCACCGACGGTTTATCCATCATAAAACGCAACAGGATCGAGCCGACGGGAGTCTTGAGGAAGCGCCATTTTTTAAAAGCGGCCACCAGATCATGCGCCAGTTCCTGAACCCGATCCCGCCCGTTAATCACGACCACTCCCACCGGCGAGGGTGGAAACCCCATGGGCGCCGTGGCCGACATGGCCAATAAACGGTCCATAACGGGTTTTTCAACAGGCCGATTCTCATAGTGACGCGCACTGCGCCGCGCCTGCATCATCCCCTCAAGGGCTTCAGCGGTGGCACGGGCGGACGGGAGCGGCAGGGGAAAAACCTCGCCCCCTTTCATCCCGCGACCCGTCACACGAATCGCGCCACTCGGACACACCGCCATGCAATGGCCGCAGGCCAGACAACCGAACGGGCCACCTGAATCGACCACTGGCTTACCATCCTGCAGGCGGAGGCAGTATGACGGACAAATGCTGACGCACCGTCCACACGCGATGCAGGTGGCCACATGGATGACCGGACAGCCCCACTCCACCGCAGTCGCCATATTTTCAGGTCTCTTTAGCATGGCGGGCAGTCTAGCAGGAATGACGGCACATTCAATACGAAGAAGCACGCTCCACAAGGACACCCAAAACTGCGGAACACCGCTAGGATTATCTGACCGAACGCGTTACCACCGGGAGATCACCACGCGCGGCCCATTCCGTCCAACCCCCATCATACCAGCGCACATTCGAGTAACCCAGAAGGTGCTTGAGCACAAAGTAAGTCTGGCTGGCCTGATGTCCGGTGCGGCAGTGAACAATGATTTCCGCCTCCTTCGACGGGATCAGCTGGCCATAGGCGGTGGCCAGGGCATCAAGCGGCTTGAAGGCAACGACCTGATTGGAACTTACCACCACATCCTCCGTGTAGGCGCGGTTGAGGGCGCCGGGAATGTGGCCGGCGCGGGCTTCATCGGACTTGCTTCCCGTATAGAAGTCGGGTGGGCGCACGTCAATGATCGTTACTCCGGGTTTGCCGAGTGAGGCGGCCACAGTCCGGAAATCCACAGTGAAGCCATCAGCGTCCTGCCGGACTGGGTATTTCGAGGCCATCACGGCGGGTAGTGCCGCATCGACAGGCCGCCCCTCTCCCGCCCATCGGGCATACCCGCCGTTCAGGACGGCAAAACCCCGGTGCCCCAGCCGTTCAAACGCCATACCGGCCAGCGTGGCATCGTGGAACTTGTCGCCGGGCACAAGTACAATGGTATCAGTGGGATTGAGCCCCAAAAGCGAGATCTGAGCCGCCAACAGGGGCGCCGGCAGGAGCATGGACGGCACACCTCCGACATTCCCCCGGAGGCTTTCCACGTTCAAACTGAGGGAGCCGGGAATATGAGCGGTGTTGTATTCCGGCTGAGGTCGCAAATCGATCATCTTGAGACCCGGCATCTGAAGCCGGGTGGCCAGCCATTCGGTTTCAACAGTGCGCGGTGTGGCTTCGGACTGAGGCACGGCGGCATGGTGGCTCTCCCGGGAAGCGCCGAAAAAAGCGCGCCACGCGTTTATCCTGGCGGCAGCAATAGGTGGCAACGGTTCAGACCGCAACGACACCGGCTTGAGGCACCGTTCACGGAAACCCTGCAGACCGTCCGTGAGCAGGAAGAGATTGTCGAAACCCTGGCGCTGAAGCGAATCACGGGCCTGGGCGGGATGAGTCATGCCGTTGGAGTAGAGAACAACCAGCCCCTTGTTCTTGTGGGGCTGAAGGGTCTCCGCCAATTTGGCCAACGGCACGTTGAGCGCGCCACGGATGTGGCCGGCCTTGAACTCGGACGCCGGCCGGACATCCACAAGCACAAGATCCGGTTGCCCGGCCATCAGGCGGTCGGCCAGTTCCTCGGGCTCGATGTGGTCACGCCCCTCTGCGACTTCTCCCATGAGTGCTATCTCATCCGTTCCCGGCGAGGGAGCCAGGCCCGTCCGTTTCGGGGAAACACCTGCGTTGGCGGGAGCCAACACGAACAAGCCAAGAGCCACTGCCACCAGCGCCAGACTGAACGCCTTGAGAAAGGGGGATCCCAGGTACGCCGAGCGGCCCGTGCGCACTTTCTCGGCCCACTCGGCCAACCAGAAGGCCATCACGGCGACCAGCGTAAAGAACAGGATAAAAATGTTCCGCGAAACACCCAACGCGTCATAGGCCATCTGCACGCCCCGATCTCCAGCCGTGTAGAGCCTGCCCATTACCGGAAAAAACTCGTTGAACACGATGCTTCCGCCGATCGTGCCGATCAGGAATACGAGGGCGTCGACCCGGCCCGCGGCCAGGCCGGCCACCGCCGTACCAGGACACCAGGCGCCCATCGCGAAACCCACGCCGAACAGAAGGCCACCCACGATTTGAGCACCCAACAGGGTTGGCATAAGGAAGATCTGATCCAGTTGAATCCATCCGAACGACACCAGGTATGAAAGGCCCAGCATCGCCGTAATGAGCGCAGAGAACATCACCTTCACAACGGCCATATCGGTGAAGTAGAAAACCCCGGCCAGACGGCGCGAACTGCTGAAGCCTGCCCGCTCAAGGGCAAAGCCAAACCCGACCCCGATCAACAGGGCAAGAAAAAATGCCACCGGCGTTCCAAGAGTGTCGAGACTGTAGAGGGTGTTAATCATGCCATTGCCTCCTGACGAACCAGGCCGTGACATAACCGCTGGCGAAAAGACAGAGCATGAACACGATGCTACCGCTCAGCAGCAGTGCGCCGCCGCTCAACGCCTGCCCCGACGTGCACCCCTGGGCCAGCCGGCTCGCAAAGCCGGCGAGCAGTCCGCCCACCAAGGCGTACCCGAGGCGACGTTTCACGGACGAGGCAGCGCCACGTTCGATCTGGATGCGCACGCGGTTCGCCAGAAGCGCCGAAAAAAGCGCGCCAATGAACGTACCCGCGAACATGAAGACCAGATAGTAGTTCAGCGGTTGGGCACCCCACTTGCCAAAGTAGTCGCTACCCAGTGTGTGTGGCGCCGAAACGCACATCGACAGCGACGCGCCGATCCGCGCGATACCGCCCGAGGCGCCCAGGCCAGCCCCGAGCACGACAAAAGAAGTCAGCAGCACGAGCCCGAGCAGGATGCCAGCCAAGTAGGGATTGGCATAGGGCCGGGGACCATCTGGAGAGAGGTGAGCAGGGTCTTTCATAGTGTTCAGCACCCCGCACTTTTCTTCTTGGCTGGTCCAGGTTTCGAAGGCGACGGGGCAACGGGAGCCGATACAGGCGCTGCAGGCGTGATGGCGGGCGCACCTGCCGGAGCAGCCCCACCCCCTGTCACAGGCATTGCGGACTCGTTCCAGTAGGCCTCCATCCCGCCAAACAGGACCTTGATCGGGCGGGCCGTTTTCTGCGAGAGGATGCCCCCTACGGCCATGGCCAGGGAGCCGTCACGGTCCACCAGCACGAGTGGCGATGCGCCATTCAGGTAGGCAGGATTGGCCATCACATCGGCGATATCGGCGTTTCTGGCACCGGGCAGGCTGAAGTCCGCGAACAGGGCCGGCGGGCGCACATCCACGATCTCAAACGTGCCCGGCAGATCCATGAGCAGGCGCTTCAGGTCGGCGGCGGCAATTCGGTCCGGAAGTCTGACCGCCCGCACTGGCGTCGCGGCCGTGCCGTGCCCGCCTTCGGTCGCGCCCAAGGTGGGAAAACCGGCCGTGATCCAGGCCTCGCTACCGCCTTCCATGTTGAAAACGGCCTTGAATCCCTGCTTAAGCAGCACCGAGGCACCCATGCTGGAGCGGTATGCAGAGTTGCAAACGGTCAGGACAGGCATCTCCTTGGAAAGCCGCTTGCTATCGGTGAACATCTTGTTGATGGGGATGTTGAGCACATTCCCGATCCGTAACGCCATCCACTCGCTCGGAAGTCGAACATCCACGATGATCGGGGCGGTACCCGCCTGCATCTGCCCATAAAGGTCCTGGGCTTTGAGAAGCTTAAGCGACCCGATGGGAGCCTTGGCGTGGGTCCATGCTTCCACGCCCCCCTGCAGAAAACCGGCGGGCGCATCGTAACCGATCCGCTTCAACCTGAAAGCCGCCTCGCGGACCTCGTCGTCCGACCCTACGAGAATAAAGGGCTCGCCCCACGGGATCATGATGCCGGTCCACGTCTCAAATCGGCCCCGTATGCCGATGCTGATCGCGCCCTGCGGGTGGGCCATGGCGAAGGCCTTGGCATCACGAACGTCGATCAGCCAATCGTTCTTTTGCGCCCTGGCGCGCACATCGGTGACTGACAGGGCCGGTGGCGTGGGATGATTCCAATCCACAAGGGGTGGCCCATCGTGGTTCAGTTTGGCGTTATGCTTGAAATACTGCGGGGCATCGGGCAGGCCCTCAATGACCGCCATGACATAGGACAGCAGGTCTTTGTGCTGCAGGTAGACGTTCTCCCGACGCTGTTCCCCGATGGTCGAGACCGGCTTGTCGCTCAAATGGGCGCCGCAGAGCGACCCGGCACCGTGGGCCGGGAAGAATCGGGTGTCGTCGGGGAGCTTGGACAATTTGTCTTTCCAGGAATGGAAGCCCATCTCTGCCAGCGCGGCAGCGCTCATGCCTTCGCCCATTAAGTCCGGACGGCCCACACTGCCGATGAAAAGCGTGTCGCCGGTGAGGACGAAACGGGGGTGGCTTTCGGCCGCCGGAGTGTACACGTAAAGGCAGGTTCCATCGGGTGTATGGCCGGGCGTGGTCACGATCATGCCTCGCACCTTGCCAAACACGAAAGATTCACCGTCCTTAACAGACTTGTGCGGAAAGCCGGCCTGGGTTGCCTCGTTCATGATGATTTCCGCACCGGTGACCTTGGCAAGTTCCATGTGCCCTGCCACGAAATCGGCATGGGAATGCGTCAGGTAGACCTTTGTAATCTTCAGCCCCAGTTCCTGGGCATCCTTCAAATAACGGCTGATGTCGCGGGCAGGATCCACAATCAGCGCCTCGCCACCGCTGCCAATCAGGTAGGAGTAGTGCGAAAGAACAGCCAGATTATACTGCCGGAAGACGAAATCCGGCGCCGTCTGCTCAGTTTCCTTGACCAGCTGAAGGCTAGCGGCCTCATCGCCATGCGTGGCGGCTTCCGCGTCCCCGGGCAAGCCAGCCGCCCGGGCAGAAGCAACAGCCAGCAAAACCCCAACCGAGATACCCTTAACCAGATCATCTATTTTCATAAGTCACTCCTCCAGCCTACTGCCGTATCACAAACAGTTTCTCA